>JAENWY010000154.1 GCA_016649775.1 Spirochaetaceae bacterium | reverse complement strand
TGCTAAAGTATGAAAAGATATATGCAATAGTTGACGATGATACTGGATGAGTGTGTGTAGCATGCATATGTGATATTGTTGCTATGAGCTTGTTTTGTATTAAGTATGTAAGGTTGCGCAATTACAGTGGACCAACTGCTATATAACCATGGACTAAATGGATTGTTACCTATGAATACCCTTATCTGAAAAACTGTGGCCTAAGTTCGTTGTAAGGGTGGCTAGTTAAAATGGACTGGGTGTCCAGAATTAGGTATTCCATGCAATAACACTTGATTCAGCTATTATTGCTGCAAAGTAGGGTGATTTGGATACACTTGAATACTGCTTGTTTAATAGAGAGCTATCTTGCATAAGAGAGGGAGATAATCCCTTCTTGTATCTTTTTAATGAATATCAAGGAAATAAAGAGAATGGAAAAAAGGTTATATTAGCTATTGCAATAGGTCACATCATATGATATTTGTAAATAATTAGATAATGATTAAAATTGTATTAATGAGGAATATTAATTTATTTAGGCTCTGTCTATGACATCTAAGTTCTTTGGTTAAAAAGGAATATATTCATAGGCATTCCTGCCAAAGTGAATTATAGGTTACCACAATGAGGACAAATAGAAGTTTTGTCTTTCTTTGTATAATGCTGATAAATAATCAATAATGATTGAATACTCCTACTCATTTAATTTATCTGATTCTGTAATTACAGAGTTTATATCTAAATCTATTTGCTTCTTAGTTAATATTAATGTTTAGTTCAATTTCATTTCAAAATAATAAAATAATTAGGGGGAATTAGCTATTTAATCCTAGATGTCATAGACAGAGCCTTTATTTTTAGAAATTGATATTTGAGTAGATTCTATCAATATTATTATCGTCGACTTTTTTACTAGACTTATGCAGTTTATGATGTATACTAACTAATATTATTAAAAAATATTGAATCTAAAAAGGGGTTAAACTTTGAATGATGATAATGAATGGAGAGAAGATCAAAAAGAGCTAACAAGGGATATATTGGAAAGAGTAGACATAGTTGCTTTTACCTTTGATTGCTCAGGAAAAAATAAAGGATGTACACTAAATCACCTAGATGGTAGTTATGGCTACATTAAACTTAATGATGCCTTAATGAATAATTGGAATATTTATGATTATGAAACCGATATTCTTATCAGGTCCTATGTTTCAATCGATGATGTAATCAATAACGGATGGAAAGTAAGCACATAATCAAATCGATTTAGTAAATCTAAAAAATAAAAACCGTTTAAGGAAGATTATTTTATTTGATTTACTGAGAAAAAATTATATTTAAACTAAAACAGAGATTTAGATAGTATATAGTTAGAGTTTTAGTCTATAAAAAAAATAGAGAAGCAAAGTTATTATAATATTATAAAACTTTGTTTCTCTAGGTTTTTAGATGTAATTATAATTTACTTAATAAACTCTTTTTGCATCAAAGGCTGAACCTTTGTTACATTTTTCAATAAGTTCCAAGTATTAGATACTGTTTCAACTAATTGAAGTTGGGTTTTAATCACACTTGAAAGAGCTACCTGATATTGGTCTCTAAGAGCTTTATGAGAAGCTTGAGGCAACTTTCTTAAAGCACACTCATAATCCTCTTCTTTTTCTCTTGATACATTTACAAGGTCTTTATATTTACCCCAAAGTTCATTAGACTTGGTTACTAAATTCTCAAATTTACCATTGATTGTTTTATTAGCTTCAAGTAAATAGCCTACTTTTAATTCTTCTATAAGAGATGCTACACTAACAATTTCTTTGATTCTGTAAGTTGTTTCACCACAGAATACATATCCGCTATTTAGATGTCCCAATCTTGCATTATTTAAAGCAATAGAGATACAATAATTAGCATCTTGAGCCTTACAAGTAGCAAGACATTTCCAAGCACATTTAAAATCAGGTCTTTTACCATTTTCACTATCAATAATAAACTGATTTCTAATAGCACGACCTGGCATACCAACTGGACTTTTAATTAATCCGATGTCTTCTTTTTTACAATTAACATAGGCTTCTTTAAATTTAATGTTGGCATCACATTCATCAGTTGCTACAAAACGAGTAGCCATTTGAACACCACTTGCTCCAAGATCAAGAATTCGCTTGATATCAGAACCTGTAAAAACTCCACCACCAGCGATAACAGGAATACTTTTGTTATTCTTCTTTTCGTATGGTTTTAGAACTTCTACAATAGAGGGTAAAATATACTCTAACTGGAATTCTTCTTTGTCTAATTGCTCTTCGGTAAAACCAAGGTGGCCACCGGCTTTTGGACCTTCAAATACAACCGCATCGGGTACATCGTTGTAAAGATTTGTCCACATTTTAAATATTAAGTTAGCAGCTCTACTAGAACTAACAATTGGAGCTATGCTAATATTATTTTCTCTCAATCTTTTGACTGGGATATTCTTTATTGGAAGGCCTGCTCCCATAAATACAATATCAACTTTTTCCTGTATTGCTACATCAAGCATTTCATGGAAATCTTTTAGTGCCACCATAATGTTGACGCCAATAATTCCTTTAGTTAATTCTCTTGCTTTTCTAATTTCTTTTCTAAAAGCATTAAGACCTGCATTAAGGCCATCTTTGTAATAGTCTTTTTCTAATAGACCAATTCCATTGGCTGCAATAACACCAATACCACCGTTATTGGCTACAGCTGATGCAAGTGATGATAGTGATATTCCAACTCCCATGCCGCCTTGGACGATAGGTGTTTTTGCTATATGATTACCAATTTGTAAAGGTTTCCATACTTTGCTCTGTTGTACTTCTTCTACTAACTTTGAAAGATTCTGAATTGATAGACTTTGTACCAAGTCATCAGAGACAGTTTTCAAAGATTGAAAAAGAGTATCAAAATGTTTTAATTCCATTTATTTATCCTTTTATCAAGAGTTATCTGATAAATATTTCTTTTATTTATTTTACTTTAACACTTTTACAAAAAATGTAAAAGTGTCAGAATAAGAATTTAAGCATATTTATTAAATGGATTTCCAATAAATAGTCAAATAATTCTGCATAGTCTTGTAGTTATAGCTTGAGATGCTAAGGAAATATTTAATATATGATTATATTAATACTTATAATTTTCGAAAAACCTGTTAACTTAAATAAATGTTATAACAATATAGAGAAAAATGTTTTTAAAGGAAAACCTTTATAGGACCTTGTAATAGTTACAAAGCTAAAGTCTTATTAAGTTTTAAAGAATAGAGAAAAAAAAGAGGTACTATTTTCTTAATAAATATACCCTTCTGCTCATAGGTGAGCAGATTAAGGTGTTCAATTTCTATTTCCTATTATATAAATCCTTTCGAAAACAATGTTGAAACTAAAGATTATTCTCTTCTATTTTAGAAACCCTTCCAATTTGACCAGATTCAAGCCTTACCTTTATTCCATGAGGATGATTAGGTGAATTTGTTAAAATATCCTTAACCACACCATCTGTAAGAATGCCACTTCGTTGATCCTTTTTAAGTATAATTGCTACCTTTAAACCTGCTTTTATATTCTTACGTACATTTCCATCCATATTAACCTCTTATAAAGGAGTATAGAATTTTTTCTTTAGGAGGTAAACAGGCATTATAGGAGCCTTCTTACTTTCAAATTAAGTAAGATAAACACCCATATAAAATATTAAAAAGATTGTGATGGATTCTCTCAGGCCCAACCTATAGTCACACAGTATATACAGGCAAGGTATACAGCGTACCTTCTTTTACAACACTTACATAAACCAATATATATTTCCTTTTTTTGTAAATATTAAACTATATTCTTTAATTTCAGATTGGGTATGGGAAATATGCTCCTGGAGAGATTATAAATGAAGCTGATGTAGCTAAAACGCTAGGTGTATCACGTTCACCAGTTCATAGTGCAGTAACTTAATTAATTGGTGAGGGCTTATTAGAAAGTATTCCAAATAAACCTGTTAGAGTTAGAGAATTATCTGATAAACAAATTATGGATATATTTGATTATCGCTGTCTTATAGAAACCTTTGCAGTAAAAAGACTTATTGATAACATAACACCAGAACTAGATATTAAACTTCAATTTTTTAAGTCCGAATTCGATAAATATTCTGATTATATTAATATTAAAAAGTATATTGAAATTGACTCAAAATTCCATCAATTCTTAGTAGATTGTAGCAAAAATGAAATTATATCAGATTCTTTTAAAAACTAGGCTATTATGATTTCTCCTTTTCGAATTATCTCATTAACTAGTACTACTAGATTTACCAATTCATTGATTGAACATCAAACTATAATTGATTTAATTCTTAAAAAAGATAAACAAAATGCATGCATTGAAATAAAAACACATCTTAAATTAGCAGCTATTGAAATTGAACATTATCTAAAGAAAAAAATACTTTAATATTGTTAGAGTATTAAATTGATTATAGACAGATTTTTATTTTATTTGCACAAAAGCATATATATAAAAATATTTTTGGTGATTTTTTTTTTAAGTTATTGTATATTGGTTAAATGTTAGAAACTATTTCAAGCTTCATGCCTATACTTCTTACCTCAGTTTTAGAGGTAGAAGCTCTTATTACAGTTCATTACTTTGAGTATCCCAAAGACTTTATCTTTAAAGGTGAAGCTCATGATTTTTGGGAATTTCTATACGTGGATAAGGGTGAAGTAAGCATTCATTCATGTGGAATAGGAAAAATACTAAAACAAGGTGAAATTATATTTCATAAACCTAATGAATTTCATAGCGTAGAATGTAATGGAATCATTGCACCTAATTTAGTAGTTATTTCATTTGTCTGTAATGATTCTTCTATGAATTTTTTTAATAATAAAATTCTAAGTGTAAGCAATAGAGCAAAGAATATGCTGGGTACTATTATTGAAGAATCAAAAATATGTTTTAAAAATGATATATCTGATCCCTACTTTAAAGAACTAATTTTATCTGATAATAATAATTCTCTATCACTAATAAAAAGCTCTCTTGAAACCTTTCTAATATATCTTTTAATGCAAAGATATGAGAAGAAAATAAACTTAAATTCCAATATTCATATAAAAGAAATTAAAAGTAGAGTTGAAAAAACCATATCATACCTAGAAAAAAACATAAATCAGAATTTAACCTTAGATCAAATATGCAATCATACCATGATTGGTAAATCCTTAATGCAGAAAATATTTAAAGAAGAAACCGGTTGGTCTGTCATGGAATATTATTATAGGATTAAAATAAATAGGGCAAAATTGTTGATACAAAAAGGTGATACAAATTTTAGTGGAATAGCTGAAGCTCTTGG
>JAENWY010000120.1 GCA_016649775.1 Spirochaetaceae bacterium | reverse complement strand
ATCTCAATAATTTTGAGAATGTTCTTAGATAGTGATGAAGAATTGTTACTTCCTGACCTATTTTGGGATAATTATGATTTAATTGCACAAGAAAATGTAGGAGCAAGTATTAAAACTTTCCCGCTATATGACGAAAGTGGTGAACACTTTAATTTAGAAGGATTTGAAGCTTCAATTGAAAATAGTAAAAGCAATAAAGTTGTAACTCTTCTTAACTTCCCAAATAACCCAACAGGTTATACTCCTACGGTTGAAGAAATGTCAAAGATTAAAGACATTTTAATGAGACAAGCAGACAAGGGAAAGAAATTAATTGTTATTAGTGATGATGCTTATTTTGGTCTATTTTATGAAGAAAATACTGCTACTGAAAGTTTATTTGCTTTATTAGCAGATGCTCATGAAAATATTTTCGCAATTAAGGGTGATGCAGCAACCAAAGAAGCTATGGTTTGGGGTTTCAGAATTGGCTTTATTACTTACTCTTGTAAAGGCTTGAGCGATGAACAATATGCTGCATTTGAAAAGAAATTATTAGGTAGTATTCGTTGTACTGTATCTAACTGTAGTAAACCTGGACAAAGTTTATTAGTGAAGGCTTTTCAGGATCAAAAGTCATTAGCTATTGATAAAAAAGCTTCAAAAGATGAAATGGAAAAGAGATATTTAATTATAAAGTCTAAATTAGCAGAAAAAAAGGATATAACTTATATAAAACCTCTTGCATTTAATAGTGGATACTTCCTATCCTTTGAATGTAGTGGTAATATAGAAGAATTAAGAGTTTATCTATTAGAAAACTATGGAGTTGGTGTTATTAATATTATGGACAAAGTACTTAGAGTTGCTTACTGTAGTGTTGATAGTGATAAAATTCCTGATTTATTAGAAATATTATATAAGGCAGCTGGAGAATTATGGAGTTAAAGACAAAAATTTATCTTGTAAACGACAAAAATGAAAAGTTTATGGGAATAGGTGTAGTATGGTTATTAGAGAAAGTGCATGAAAATGGTTCTCTACGATCGGCTGCTTCTAGTCTTGGTATTTCTTACTCAAAAGCTTATACAATGATTTCTATACTTGAGAAAGCATTAGGAAAATCTGTATTAGTTAGAAGAAAAGGTGGCGCCTCTAGAACAGGTGCAACACTAACTACCTTTGGTGTGGTTTTACTAGATAAATATAAAGTTTTTCACGCTTCTGTTAAAGAAGTAACAAAGGCTCCGTATGAAGAATTTTCACAAGAGTTTAACACTATACTTTCAGCATTCGATAAGAATGGTGAAAAATTATAAGCAGAATTAAGTGGGGAGATTTTTAAGCAAATATTTTTCCCATTTTTTAATATAATAAGGAGAGTGGTAGCATGAGTAAACAGCCTATTAAAGATTACTTAAAATATGATTTTGATATTTCTAATCTAGGGGAAGCTAAAATTCCAACCCCAATTATAATGAGTACAAGTCAAGGTGATGGACTTGCTAATTATGTTGATGATAATGATCGTCTATTTTTTAGTGTAGATACTGTAGCAAGCAATAAAGAATATAGAGAACCTCTTATAAAAGATACAGTAGAAAGAGCAGGTCCACGAGCAAAACTATATTTTAATCCAGCTCATGTTCATGCTGCTATTTGTACCTGCGGTGGTATTTGCCCTGGTTTGAATAATGTTATTAGAGCCGTTGTAAGATGCTTTTGGTATCGATATGGTGTTAGAAGAATTAGTGGTGTCCAATATGGATATAGGGGCTTATTAGAAAATAGTCCATGGCCTTTAATTCACCTTAATCCAGATGTAGTAGATGATATTCAAGAAAAGGGTGGTACAATCTTAGGTTCAGCACGTGGTGGTGGAATGCAAGTTGATGAAATCGTTGATTCTCTTGAAAAAATGAATATTAATATCTTAATTGCAGTCGGTGGTGATGGTACTCTTCGTGGTGCTTTTGATATTGGCGAAGAAATAAAAAAAAGAGGATTGAAAATCAGTGTTGTTGGTGTTCCAAAAACTATTGATAATGATTTATCTTTTATTCAAAGTTCCTTTGGTTTTGATACTGCAGTTGGTACAGCCGTTCCTAGTGTTCGTGGTGCCCATGTTGAAGCTAAAAATTCCATTAATGGAATTGGCCTTGTAAAAGTTATGGGTCGTGAAAGTGGTTTTATTGCTGCGCACACCTCTTTAGCACAAAGTGATGTTAATTTCTGTTTAATTCCAGAAAGTCCATTTGATTTATATGGTCGAAACGGTTTGTTTGCACATTTAAAGGAAAGAATTTTAACAAGAAAACATGCCGTTATATTAATTGCTGAAGGTGCAGGACAAGCTTTAGTCCCTTCAACAGGAGAAAAGGATGCTTCAGGAAATGTTAAATATGCAGATATAGGTTTATTCTTAAAAGAAGAAATTAAAAAATTCTTTAGTGATGAGGGAATTGAAACAAATGTCAAATATATCGATCCTTCTTATATTATTAGATCCTCTGCAGCTAATTCATATGATTCAATTTATTGCGCTAGACTAGGAGCTCATGCTGTTCATGCAGCCATGGGGGGTAAGACTCAATGTTTGATTTCTCAAATTAATAATCGTTTTGTTTTAATTCCTATTAAACAAGCCGTTTCAAAGAGAAATTTTGTTGATGTCGAAGGCAGTTTGTGGAGAGATGTTCTTGAGAATACAAGACAACCTTCATCTATGAAGAACGATGCTAACATAGACTAAAATAATTAATATTTTGTTATGGGACTGTAAAACTACAGTCCCTTTATAATTTCTAATAAAATTTATTTTTTAACTAATAAAGTAAAATACCTTACAAGAATAAAGAAATATTGAAAAATAATATTCGATATTATCAACTGATAAGTAGTAAGGTAATAAGTAATTGCTTATTACAAAAATAAATAAAACTTAATAGATATAAATATATTTTTTTAAAAATAGTTTATTAATAATGATAAGTCATTGCAATATAAAAGATTATATAAATAAAAAAATGTTAAAAAAGTATTAATAAATATTTTTTTCAAAAAAATACTTGCTATTTGTTTTAAAAGTTAATATATTATTGTCATAAGAGAGATTTAAACACTCTCTTTCAGAAGAGTTTAAACTCTTCAACCTCCTTTTGTTTTGCCTCGGTTGACTTTTACCTCCTTTTAGTCTTCCGGGGATTATTTTTTTTAAGAATCTTAAAGTTTTTTATAATAAAATTTTATTCCATTTCTTATTATAGAATTCGAACTCGAAAAATAAATACTTAAGCATATATTCTGAATTTAAAATTACTCAAATTATTCCATTTTAATTTTTACTATTGTAATATATATACCTTAAGAGTAGAGTTCATATAAATTTTTAAAATTTGGAGTTTACTTATGACCAACAGACAAAAAGGCATAATATTTTTAATATTTAGTGTATTTAGTTTTGATTTAATGAATGTATTTGTTAGATTATCTGGAGATTTACCCTCAATTCAAAAAGCCTTTTTTAGAAACTTTGTAGCAGGTATTGTGATATTATTATTTATTTTTAGAGATAAAAAAAACAAACCAAGACTAGAAAAAAGACACATACCATTATTAACTTTAAGATCTATTATCGGAAGTCTTGCTATGATTGCTAACTATTACGCAGTAGATCATCTAATTTTAAGTGATGCAGTAGTACTACAAAAAATAGGACCCTTTTGCACGATTATATTCTCAGCGGTTATTTTGAAAGAAAAACCTAAATTTGCACAGGTTGGATTTATTTTTCTAGCATTTATCGGTGCCGCTTTAGTTGCAAATCCTGCTTTGAATGGTGGACTAATATCAGATTATTTAATTGCATTAGGCGGTGGTGCTGGTGCAGGTCTTGCCTATACCTTAGTTAGGAAAATAAGCCAGAATGGTTGTAACAAAAATGTAATGATTGCATTTTTCTCTATCTTCTCTTGTTTATTCTGTCTACCGTTTACCTTAGCTGCTTATCATCCTATGGATTCAATGCAGTGGATATATTTATTATTAGCTGGGCTTGCAGCTTGTGGGGGACAAATTGGTGTTACCTATGCTTATGGATATGCTGCAGCAAGAGAGATTTCTGTATTTGAATATTTTGGAGTAATATTTGCGGCTTTCTTCTCTTTCTTCTTATTTAAAGAAGTTCCAACTGTATATGCTATGATTGGTTATCTTTTGGTTGTTATTGCAGGAGTATCTGTATTTGTTTACTCTAAAAGAATTCAAAGAAGTCTTTAGTTGTATTCCTATAATAAAGGCACTCAGTTAAGAGTGCCTTTACCATTTAATATACTACACTATTCTTTAGTGTGCCTATATTCTCTATTACAACTTCTATAGTTGCTCCATCACTCATACCTGAAATACCACTAGGAGTTCCTGTTAATATTATATCTCCAGGATTAAGACTCATTATTTTCGATATATATGAAACTATATAATCTGTATTAAATATTAAGTTAGAAGTATTGCTTTCTTGCATAACTTTACCATCTAAAATACTCTTTATTTTTAAATTATTAGGATCAACTTCTGTTTCAATAAAAGGGCCAAAAGGACAGAAAGTATCAAAGCCTTTAGCTAAAGTCCATTGACCATCAGATGGTTGTAAATCTCTTGCAGTAACATCATTAGCACAAGTATAACCTAGAATAAAATCTCTAATATTTTCAATTTCAATATTTTTAGTTTTTTTCTTTATTACTATAGCTAGTTCTGCTTCATAATCGATTCTCTTACACATTTCAGGTTTTATAATTTCTTCACCAAAGGCTAAAGCGGAAGTAGAAGGTTTGATAAATACTACAGGAGATTTTGGAATTTCTAGGTTACATTCTGCGGCATGGTCTCTATAGTTTAAGCCTATACAAACTGCTTTTGAAAAATCACAGGGAGTTAAGACTTTAACATCCTTTATTTTTATTTCTTTAATATTTTTTTTATAATTAGTAAAAGGGGAACCTTCAATGGGTGTTATTAAAGTTGCATCCTTTTCATTAAGAATTCCATAACTAATTTTGTCTTTGTAGCTATAACGTAAAAATTTCATTTCTCATTCTCCTAAAAAATTGCTATTAATTAATTATAGCATGAAAGTAAAACTCTAAAGTAATTTTTTGGCAAATTTCTCATTTTTGTGATTTTTTAAAATATACGTTCTATTATCATATTTCATGAATAACATCCTATTAGATAAAAATAAATGAAATTTTAAATAAAATTTTATTAGCCTTGATATTATTATTGGGTAAACAAATATTAAATGTTCTTATAGGTTTTGTTGATTATATCTTGGTTGCTTCAGTTGGAGAGTCTACTATTATTGGTGTATCTTTAATGGTTTCGTTATTAATGAACATTATTAATATTAGTTTAAATGCATTATTTATATTTGTATTTAAACTAGGGGTTTTTGGAGCAGGTCTTGCTACTTTAATAGCTAGAATAGTTGCTGCAATAATTATGTTTGTATTAATTTGTACTAAAGATATTCCTTTAAAACTCTCCAAGCTATATATAATTGGTTAAAATGGAAGGTATTAAAGAAGATCTTTAATTTCAGTATTCCTAATGCAATAGAAAACAGTATATTCCAAGTTTGCAAAATACTTGTACAAAGTATTGTAGCAAGCTTAGGATTATCCTCAATAGCTGCAAATGTTGTTGTTGGTAATATATGTGCTTTTACAATTCTTCCTGGTTCTGCGATATCCTAGCCGTTCCAACGATAATAAGTCAGTGTTTAGTGGCTAATGAAAAAGAGCTGGACAAATATTATTTATAATTGGTGGTGATTATGATTGAGCCTAAAATATTAGCTTTTTATGTAGAATAAAGATTCTTGTTATTAGCTGTAATCTTCACAAAAGGTGGGTTTGAAACTTCTGGCTTGATAACTACTGCCTCTTCAGGTAGTTTATCTGAACTATTATATTTATAGATACTATTAACATCAAATTTAGAAAGCCAGTTATATATAAAACTTGTGGGTTTTCCAAACTTTCCTGGTCCAAATTGTCTAATTGATAACTCTGAATCTTTCTGATAACGCTGTAAAAGCTCTTTAATAAAGCTTTCTTTAAATTATTTTGAATATTTCAAAATAAAATTCCTAATAATTAATATAGTAGGAATTATAATTCTAAAAGCTATAAACAGAAACTAGGTACGAATTGACGCTCTCGCAAAGTAAGGAAGGAAAGTTGGATTAAGCTTAAACAAAATATATGTGGTGCTATTCATGATAGGGGATGTTGTCTTTTGCGATATTGGTGGTGACTTAAATTGCGATTGGTAGTGCATTTTCGCTAGAATAACCAGTAAATAATCAATTAAAGAAATATGCTACAATAGCTCATGAAAAATGTTCAGAGATACCTGTTAGCTTCCATGCGCATCAAATTCGACATTCGAGCAACTCTCACTGGCTTGAAAACGGTATGAATATAGTTCAGATATCAGAGCTATTGGATCACTCAACGACCAATACAATAACGGGATATTTAAAAATAACATAAAAGATGAAACAAGATGCTTTAGAAAAGATGGAGGATTCTGAATTAAAACTAATACCAATAAATGGAAAAATGATATAAGTCTTAAGGAATTGTGTGGCTTGAAAAAGCAAATATATTAAGCAACTAAGAAAGTGTAAATCCGAACTTTTGCAAATCTAAGTAACCTATACTGTTGATTTAGCATTGCAAAGTTCGGATTTCCTAAAGGTTCTTATGTCTTAGAAAATACGAATATTCGTATTTTCTAAGACATCTTGTTAAGGAAGTAAAGTTCCTACTTTGTAATTTATATTTATTTATGAATTCTTCAATCAAAGTAAGATCTTTTTTATTTGCTGGAGTTCTTTCTTTATTACCAGGAAGGAAAGCCTTCATACCAATTATTTCATATTCTGTTAGTTTCCTATATATAGTTCTTTCGCTACATTGGAGCTTTAAGCTTGCATTTCTAATATTTTTTGCAAATTCTTTTTTATCATTTATTAAAGAAAGATCAATAATTACTTGAATAGTATATTCATTCCATAGCATAATGAGACCACCT
>JAENWY010000054.1 GCA_016649775.1 Spirochaetaceae bacterium | reverse complement strand
TTTTATGATATTTTTAAATCAATGTTCACAACTTAAGCTCATTACACATGTTTCTGAGGATAGATATCCTACATTAAAGCAATGAATAATTGGTTATTACATAAACGACTTACCAGTTATTCCTTAAGTTGTGAGCATTGTTTTTAAATAGTTAAAACCTTTAAAATAATAGAAATACTAGCTTTACTTGCAGGTGTTATTGTAGTAATATCGTAATAAATTATATGACCTATTTTGTTCTATGTTTGTTTAAATATTCATTGTAAATAAGGAATTATATTAACATAGATTTAAGAATTTGTTATTAAGGAGAATTAGTCCATGAATTATGAAGCATTCTATCAAGAATATATTGAGATTGAAAAAATAAACAAAGATAATATTAAGAATTTTAATCGTTTTCAAAAGTCACTTTCCAAACATATAGGGCAAGGTGAGATTAAATTAGTAGGTCAAGATATTGAAAACATTAAAGTGACCAATCAAATTATCGAAAATACTACTACTCAATTAGAAGCTCTAATGGGTACCTTTAAATCTCAAGAATACATTGAAAGTGGAGAATGGGCCGATCAGATGTTAGACTATGGTAAACTAGAAAGAATTGATATTCAGGGTAGTTTTCCTATTTATGAAATGTTTCCATTCAAGGTTAGGATAGATAGTGAGAATCAAGACATCTATATAGATAGAAAAAAAGCTTCCTACTTAAGACCTTCTTTTTTTATTAATCAAGTAAAAATAATGCAAGAAAAGCTTAATAAGGCTTCCTTTAATGCTTTAAGATTTGCTTCTGAATTAGCAACTTGCTATGATAGAATGATAATAATAAACGGAAAAAAAACCGGTACTGATATATATCTATTAGATTTATATGCACTTCTAGTTCCAATGGGAAGATTTAAAACAGATTATAATAAACAATCTTTTGCATTTGATATTGCACGACTTAGAAGAGCTGGAGAAATTACCTTAAAAGATGGTAGAAAAGTACAATTAGGATCTAGTAGAAATGAGAAAAAGGCTATCCGTGTATTGAATGACGAAGGTATTGAAGAATTTTTCTCAACAATAATGTTTATAAAATAAAAAAAGATACATTATTGATTTTTATAAGTATTTTATAGGTGGTTTGTAGTATGGATTACAATAACATAAATTGTGCAGAAAATTCTCCTTATGAGAAAAGTGAACCCACTATTAACAGTGGAGTAGAATTTATAATTGATTTTTGGGAAAAACATTATCTTAAAGAATATATTAAGGCTGGTGGAAGTAAGATAAAATTTGTGACAGGAAATAAAGGTAGTGGGAAATCATATCTATTAGATTTTTTCTCAAAACTTGCCAAAAAAAATGGATATCTTACAGTTTCTTTCTCAGCTAATGAAATATGGTTAAATGACTTTAAATTCATATTTCTTGAAATACTTAAACAGTGCAATTTAGATGAATTAATGGAAAAATGTTCCAGAGAAATAATTAGAGAATTGGGCTATGATGCTACCCAAATTGTGAATGGTGAATCCTTTATAGATTATCTTGCTTCATTAAGAAAAAATGATGCTTTGGAAAAAGGCGAAATAAGAAATCAACTTAGAAAGTTTTTCAAAGATAATCCAAGAATGGATAATAATTTTTCTATTGCATGTTCACTTCTTTGTGGAGGCGTTTTAGGACATCCTCCTCTTGATGACAATAATAAAGAGCTTATATTAAGTTGGCTTTCCAATGAAAAGGGTTTTAAATTGACTTCTCTTAGACATTTGGATATGTCTCCAGCAAGAATTACAAAATTCAACGCTAGACTTATGTTGCAATCTCTATCAGAGCTTGTAATGGTTAGTGGTTATAGTGGACTTATTGTTACCATTGATGATTTAGATGTTCTTGTTAATAGATCAAGTCTAGCACCTATGCACTATACAAAAATGAAACGCGAAGATACCTATGAAAGTATTAGAGAATTGATTGATGATATTGATAATTTCAAAAATATTATGTTCCTTTTTGGTTGTTCAAAATCACTTATAGATAATGAAAAAATGGGAATGAAATCCTATCAAGCACTTTGGATGAGAATTCAAAATGAAGTATGGAATGATAGAATTAATAAATTCTCTGATATTATTGATATGAATGAAGTAGCTAGACAAGTTTATACACCAGATCTATTGATGAATATGTCAAAGCATTTTTCTAAACAAATTATTAATCAAGAGATAGAGCCAAAGGTTATAGATAGAGAAACTGCTATTAAATTAATTGTTCAATCTAAACAGGGTGGAATATCAATTCCAATACTTGTTAAGAATGCTACATTAGGTATCACAGAATGGGAGGAAAACTAAATGGAATTTGATTTTGAAGCAAGACATATTATTGAAGCCCTGCGTTCAGGTATCCCCTCAAAAACTGTCGGAAAATGTTTTTGTGATTCACGTACAGAATTACTTAATGACATCGAAAAAGAAATTAATACAGTAATTGATACAACCAATTCTGATTCAAGAATAATTAGTGGAAGATATGGAGAAGGAAAGACCCATATGCTTAATACCGTATTTAACCTTGCTAGCGCAAATAATATGGTTGTATCGATGATTTCTATAAGTAAAGAAACACCTTTCAATAAACTATATTTAATTTACCAAAAACTAATGAATAATACCTATCTCCCAAATAGAGAACAACCTGGGTTTATTCAAGAATTAGAAAGATTGACTCCAAATTCTAAAATTACAAGTGATCTTCTTCTTTACTGTCATTCAGTTTTAGAAAGAGATAAATTATATTATGTACTCAAAGCCTTTGTTTCAACCGACAATTTGGATGAAAAATATTTACTCCAAGATGATTTTGAAGGAGATGTTCTATCTAATGTAACATTAAAACAAATTTATAAACGAATATTTAATGAAAAAATTAAATTTAATGAAAATTTTTATAAAACAAGACATTTTCAAGATTACTTCTATTTTCTAAGTAAATTATTCAAAGAATTAGGTTACAACGGGTGGGTTATTCTCTTTGATGAAACAGAACTTGTTGGCCGTTTAGGAAGAAAAACTAGATTAAATTCATATAAGAATATGGCTAAATTTCTTTTTCCAGAAAAAAAAATGGAGTCCACTTATTCTATTTTTGCTATAACTTCTTCATATTCTGCAGATGTAATTGATAGTAAAAAGGAATATGAAGGTATTGAAAAATATTTCCCTGAAACTCCAGAGCCCATGAAAACAGTCTTAGAAGCTATAGAAGATGCGGAACAACTTAAACCATTAAACTCAGAAGAAATTCACGAAGTGTTAGAAAAAATTATAGATTTTCATGGGAAAGCCTATAATTGGAAACCTTCTGTTGATATAAATGAAATTCTTAAGAAAAGTAATAGTAGTGGCTATCTTCTTAGATCCAAGATAAGAGTTGCAATAGAATTTCTCGATAATCTTTATATCTATCAAGATGCTGGAAACGTTGTAATTGGTGAGGTAGAATCAACAAAATTAGATACGGAACTTCCAGATCTTGAATATGAATTAGAAGATAATTAGTTTATCAAATTTCTATTAAAAAAACACTCATAAATAAGCAAACAAAAAGGGCCCTTTGGGGCCTTTACTTTGCCCATTGCAAACTAATAAAACTCCTCTAGAAATGTGGATTTACAAAAAATCTAATAGTTTTAAACTCTATATCTTATTTTGCTTCAATAGACAAATATATTAATAGGCAAAGAGAACACTAGATTGAACAATAACATTATATACTGAAAATGTGCAAAAACACCTAGAATTATCCATTCTAAGTGTTTTTCTATAACTAAAATTATATTTTAATTATTAAGAATATTATTCTTTTGCTAATGCTGAATCAAAAGCAATTTCCGATTTTGGATAATTAATTTTTCTAACATATTCAAGACTCTCTTTGGCTCCGAAAAATCTATCCATACCAGAATCTTCCCATTCAATTGATAATGGTCCATCATAATTAGCTACATTTAGCTCTCTGATAATACCATCAAAATCAACATCACCATGACCAACAGAAACGAAATTCCAAGCTCTATTTGTATCCCCAAAGTCTAGAAAAGACCCTAGGATTCCAGCTCTTTCATTTTTAAACATTTTAACGTCTTTCATATGTACATGATATATTTTTGAAGCAAAATCACGTACAAAAGTTACTTCGTCAACACCTTGCCATAATAAGTGAGATGGATCAAAATTAATACCAAAGGCTTTTCTATTATTAAATAAATCCAATACCCTTTTTGTAGTATACCAATCAAATGCAATTTCGGTTGGATGTATTTCTAAAGCAAATCTAACATTTTCCTCATCAAAAATATCTAAGATAGGAGTCCAGGCATCATAAACTTCATTAAAACCTTTTTCTATCATCTCTTTAGAAGTTTGAGGATAAGAATACCAACGACTCCAAATAGGAGAACCTGTAAACCCATTTACAATTGACACTCCAAATTTCTTTGCACTTCGAGCGGTATCCTTCATTTCTTCAATTGCCCATTCTTTTATTTCTTTAGGTTTACCTTTCAATTTAGAAGGTGCAAAATTATCTAACCTTTCATCCCATACATCACAAACACATTGTCCGGTAAGGTGTGCAGATATAGCTTGGCATAAAAGATTATTATCAGATAAAATCTTATGTATATACTCAACATAACCATCTTCATGTAATGCTCTCTGTACATCAAAGTGAGCATGTGTTGCTAATTCTATACCATCATATCCCATTTTCTTTACAATAGGAGCTAACTCTTCCAATGGAATATCACCATATTGTCCACTTGCAAGTGTTATAATTCTACTCATTATTTATTCTCCATAATTATAGGTAAACCTGTTTTAGCTGACTCATAAATAGCATCCACTATTTCCATCAATATTACTGCTTCTTCTGGTTTATTCAAAGGTTCAGCCTTTCCTTCAAGACTCTCAATAAAATTAGAAGCAGAAGCTTCTCTACCCATTGCAAAATCTGGAATAAATTTTATATCTTTATCAACTTGATGATCTAACTCATAGGTAAATATTTTACAGATATCAGTACTTGTTTCATCAATACCATCTATACCAAATAATCTTTCCATAAGACCACCAAAATGGTTTCCTTGAAAACAAACACCAGCCTTTTCTCTCTCAATTAATTCAGCCCAAGAATTTCTTAATATTAAGGACGATCCATTATCAAATGTAATAAAAGCTTGAATAGCAGATTCTACATCAGTAATTCCTTTGCTATTATCAGCAATACCCCAAGGACCTTTGAAACATTTATTTCCCATAAAATCGTCATTTGAACTTGCCATAATTACTTTAGGTTTGGGATAACTCATAAAATATAAAGATAAATCTAGCATGTGAATTAAATCAATTGCAGGACCACCTCCAGATATTTTCTTATTTGTAAACCAGCCACCAATCCCTGGAATCCCATTACGTCTTACCCAATATGCTTGTGCTGAGTTAGTCTTAAAAGATTTATCACTATTTATATAATGCTTTAATATTTGAGACTCTTCACGAGCTCTATTATTAAAATCAAACATCAATAGTTTACCACTATTCTTGTATGCTAATTCTATTTCATACATTTCCTTAGCATTTAAAGCTGGAGGTTTTTCACAAAAGACAGAAAGCCCCTTCTCCAAGGCATTAATTACAATGGATTTATGAAAAGCATTGGGAACAGCAACAGAAACACCATCCAAGTCTTTAAAGACTTCAAGACAATCATCTATTTTTTTAAAAGTATATTTAATATTATACTTATCAGCAAATTCTTTGGATAATTCTTGATTGATATCAACAATTGCTACTACATCTGCACCTGCTGCTCTAAAACCTTTTATATGATAATGAGCAATTCCTCCAGCACCAACTATAGCTATTTTTTTCATATTTACTCCTATTTTTTTCGTTTTGTTTGTGCAAGTACGGCAATGATAATTATGATACCTTGTACCAATCCATTTAAGAATGGAGGAACATTAGCCATTATTAGAACGGTAGTAATAATACGTAGTATTAAAATACCTAAGAAAGTACCAATAATTTTTCCTCTACCACCTTCCATTGCAGTACCACCAATAGCAACAGCAGCAATAGCATTCATTTCATATCCAGTCCCAGCACTTGCTGCTTGAATTGAAGTTAATCTACTAGCTAAAAGGAATGCAGCAAATCCATACATAAGACCGGCATAGGCAAAAATTAAATTTTTAATTTTATCAACATTTATTCCTGATAAACGAGCTGCATTTTCATTAGAACCCACAGCATAAATATAGGTACCAAATTTGGTTTTATTCATTATAACAGATGTAATAATTGATACTACGATCAAATAAATCATTAGGTTAGGAATACCAAAAACATCGCCAGCTGCAATATTTCTAAAAGAGGTATACATTGTTTTATCAACAGAGAAAGGACCGCCCTGTCCTAGTTGATTTATTACAGATCTCCAAGCTGACATTGCTGCAAGTGTTACAATAAAGGGAGCAATCTTACCTTTGGTAACCAATACACCATTAATCAATCCAACTACAATACCACCAACTATACAGAATAATAAACAAAGTAATATTGAATGTGTTGAATTCAGTACATTAACACTTAGACCAGATAACAAAGCAACAACTGCACCAGTACTTAAATCAATCATACCAGCTGAGATGACTAAACTCATTCCCATTGAACAAAAACCTATAATAGCACCTTGTGTAAATAAATTGGTAAGGTTACTCCAACTTAAAAAAGAGGGATTAACTATTGTAGCTACAATTAGCAACAATACAAAGCTAACCCAATGACTATGATTTGTAATTATGTTTGACCAAGTTTTTTTTATTTCCATGATTATTTCTCCCCTCTAGTTCCAGTTGAATATTCCATTATAGAAATTTCACTCATTTCACTTCTATTCAATCTTCCTTTTATACGCCCTTTATAAAGGACAATAATATTGTCTGCAATTCTATGGATTTCAGGATATTCATTTGTAAATACAAGCAAGGCTTTACCGCTTTTTGCCAGATTTCCAATTATTTCATAAATTGAAAATTTAGCACCAACATCAATTCCTTGAGTTGGATTATCCATAATCATTACATCAGAATCCAATTCAAACCATTTTCCAAATATTACTTTCTGTTGATTACCACCTGAAAGAGATGTAATAACATTCTCTTGAGAAGCAACTTTAATATTCATTTTTATCTGTTGCCTAAAGAATCTTTCATCCTCTTCTTTTTCATCAACAAACAACTTATGATGTTTAACGGTATAATAGGCTAACGACATATTGTCTTTGATAGAAAGATCTGGAAGTATCCCCCTTTCTTTCCTATTCTTAGGAATCAGTCCAATTCCACTTTCCATTGCAACCTTTATGCTATTATTTTTTATATCCTTACCCTTAACAGAAATACTCCCTTCTGTTATATTGCCAGCGCCAAATAGGGACATTGACAATTCAGAACACCCAGACCCTTGTAAACCAGTAACAATTAAAACCTCACCCTTGTGCAAGTCAAATGTAACATCATTAAAGCCATCTCCAGTTATTCCTTTTACTGATAAAAACACCTCATCACTTTGATGACTTTCTTTAACAAATTTTTCATCAAGAGCAGATAAGGAATGTCCAATCAATAATTTTGTAGCAATGTGTTCATCAATATCCTTAATATTTCCAGATTCAATAAATTTACCATCTCTTAAAACGGTATATTTATTACAAATCCCAAATATCTCTGGCATCTTATGGGAGATATAAATGAAGCTAACTCCACTTTTTTGTAAATCTCGCATTATTTCAAACAACTCTTCTATTTCACAATTATTTAAAGCAGATGTTGGTTCATCCATAATTATTAATTCACTATTAAACAATAGTGATTTTGCAATTTCAACCAACTGCTTTTCAGCTGTAACTAAGGATTCAACTTTATCAGTAGCAACAATATGAGAATTCATGCTATCCAAAACTTTTTGTGCTCGCGTAATTTCCTTTTTATCATCAATAAAATGGACTTTTGTATATAGCTCCTCACCAAGGAACATATTTTGATATACTTTCAAATCATTGCACAAGTTTAATTCTTGATGAATGAATCTAATTTTCATATCCATTGCTTTTTTAGGAGTCATCTTTTCAATGATTTTACCATCTATTATAATGTCACCCGATTTAGGGGGAAATGAACCTGCTAAAATATTCATCAATGTTGTTTTCCCAGCACCATTTTCACCTAATAGTCCATGAATTTCTCCCTGTCCTACTTTTAAATCTACTCCATCTAATGCTTGTACAGCGTCAAAGTTCTTTTTTATATTTTTTAATTCAAGAAACATTAACCTCTCCTGTAAAAAATGGCTGTTCTATTGCGCTGAACAGCCATTATTTTAATAAATAATCTTATAGACTATAGCGAACTTTATATATATCAGTTTGCATATATTCTTTGTAATTAGTTTTGTCGATAACTTCTGTAGGAACTCTATAAGTCTTCTGTAATTTTTTACCCTTTAATACATCTACTGCTAAATCAATAGCATCTCTTACCATTGAAGGACTGAAGGTATATGTAATGAATTGTATATCTTTAAATGGAGGGTTAATGAATAAATCCATATAACCTTCACCAGCAGATACGCCACTTATTAATTTGATATTTATTTTAGCTGGACCACTGTAGTTCTTCAAAGCTTCTACAATACCAAATACAATTTCATCATCATGAGTAAAGATAGCCTGAATTGATTCAATTTCTTCAACACTCTTTGTATTTAGATAGCTTTCCATTTGTTCCATTGATGTCTGTTGAGACCAATTAGTAACAAAGGACTGTTCTTTTATAAAATTAGGAGATGCTGTTTTTTCAAATCCATTAGTTCTTTCCATTGGTACTGTTGAAGAATCACCTTTAAATTCTAAATATCCAACCGTACCTTTCTTTAGCTCATCAGCAAATACTTTATTAAAGTATTTACCACAATCCAAACCTATTTCAGTGTTATCACCTGAAATTTCAGCATCAGGAGTAATACCCTCAATAAATCTATCATATACAATTAGAGGAACACCTGCTTCTTGGATAGATTGAGCTGAACTTCTTAGTGCATCACCTGTTACTGGCCATAATACAAATACATCGGGTTTCATAGCTAAAATAGTATCTACCGCATTGCTCTGTTCACCGGATTCACCAGCTGTCATAAATCGATATTCATAACCATTCTCATCACACACTTTTTTTACTTGTGCTTCACAATGTCTAATTGATTCTGCAGTAAAACCATGGTCTGCTGCAGGTGTAACAACACCCATTAATTTTTTAGAATTTGTTTCTGATGCGCCTTGAGCGAATAAGCTACTACCTATCAATAAAGCAACTGATAAAATAGAAATAACCTTTTTCATAATCAAATTTCCTTTTCTTGTAATAAATTTATCTTAACATTGTTTGAAAAATTGTCAATAAGTATTTTAAATTAACTAAAAATTGCCTTTTTTCATATGTTTTATACTATAATTTTCATTTTTTATGAAATTTTTTCAGATTTACTGAAAATTTACTCCTTTTTTTTGAATTTGATGATAATGTATTTAAAAGGATGAATTAAATGCCAAAAAAAATTACATATAAAGAATTATCCATAAAGACTGGGATATCCATTTCAACGATATCCAGAATTATGAAAGGTACCACAAAGGTAAACAAAGAAAAAAGAAAGATTATTTATGATACATTAAAAGAACTAGGACTACCGCTCCCTTCTTCAAATAACAATGGTAAAAGAATTATTTTAGTAAATTTGCCTACACTCCCTAACCCCTTTTATGGTGATATAACAAATGGGATAAAAGCTGCTGCACTTAGAAATAATTATAGTATTCTAGTTCAAAACGAACAGATAAATGAACAGACCATAGATGGTCTTATTCTTTTGTTGAAATCAATCAATGCATATGGCTTGATTACCTTGAATCAAATCAATTCAGATTGTCTTTTAAAGTTAAATAAAGAAATACCATTGGTACAATGTTGTGAAAGAAATAAATCAGTTGGAATTCCTTATGTAACAATTGATGATATTGCCGCTACAAAAAAAGCAGTAGAATTGCTGATTTCACATGGGAACAAACACATTGCTATTATTAACGGACCAATTAGATATAAATATGCTAAAGAAAGACTTTTAGGATACCGTGAGACTTTAATACAAAATGACTTTAAAATTGATCCTCAGATTATAATTCAACTACCTGAAATCAACTTTGAAATGGCATTATCTGCGTCATTTCAACTATTATCATCAGACAATCCACCAGATGCATTTTTTACAGTTTCAGATATTTATGCAGCTGCTGTAGTTCATTCTGCTAAAAAACTAAAACTAAGAGTTCCTGAAGATATTGAGGTGATAGGATTTGATAATGTTGAAATATCATCAATGTGTATTCCAACAATTACAACAGTTTCTCAACCAAGTTTTCAAATAGGTTTGAATAGTTGTGATATGTTAGTTCAAATCATCAATGGTGAAATAAACTCAGCTAGAAGCATGAATCTTTCAACTGAATTAATATTAAGAGGAACTACTAGATAAACAGGACAATTTCACTGTTTATTGCCAACATTAAAGATACATCTAGGTAATAACTCAAGAGTCGCAAGTTCTCTACGACTAAGAGAGATTTTCTCTAATTATACAGAAAAATTCAAACATTCAAAAGAGTAACCAATCTTTTTGACTTGAATTTAGTAAATTTTGAAATATATTGCTAAAAAACTTGTAAAAAGTAGATTTACTTCATTTTTTGAGTATAAAATACTTGACC
>JAENWY010000151.1 GCA_016649775.1 Spirochaetaceae bacterium | reverse complement strand
TTAGAAAAGCTCGTAAAAATGCACCATTTGAAACAGTTTTTATTGGAGGTGGTAATCCTGGGAGTTTATCTATAAAACAACTCCGAGAATTATTAATAAATATTGGACCTTCAAATGAAACAACTTTTGAAATCAATCCTGAATCATATTGTTCAAATTTTGAGGAATACAATAAAATTTTTAAAGAAGGTCTTGCAACTCGTTTATCAATGGGAATCCAAAGTGTTAATGATGTAACCCTTAAAACTCTAGGTAGAAATGCAACTAGGACTATTAACCTTAAAGCACTTGCTTTAATGAGAGAAGTTACTTCAATAAAAATAAATCGAGCATCTAACTATTTTTTATACAACAACCTCTATAAAGAGGCTCAAGTACCACATATTGAGCATATAGAAACATCTTTAGATTTAATGAGTTGTATTCCTGGTCAATCTCTTGAAATGGCTAAAACTGATATTAATTTTGTAAAACGTATTGCTAATCCCAATCATATAAGTCTTTATTGCCTAACCGTTGAAGAAGGCACAACTTTAAAGAATAGAGTAGATGATAATAGTTTAACTGTAATGAGTGATGAAGAGCAGGGTACCCATTTAAATTCATTATGGGAATATTTAAACCAAGAGGGATACTCACATTATGAAATATCCAATTTTGAAAAAAACGACAAAGAATGTAAACATAATATGAGATATTGGAACCTAGATAGTTCTATTGGCCTTGGATCTCATTCAGCTTCAACTCTTTTTAACAAAAAGGGTGAATTAATCAGACTTTATCAAGATACAACTTTTAATGAATATATAAAAAATGAATTATTTACCAATTATGAGAGAGAAATTTTAGATTTAGATAAACGATTTGAAGAATACCTAATCGTAGCTCTCAGAACAAAAGAAGGTCTAAGTAAAAAAGTATTAGCACACAAATACAGGATTTCTAATGCAAAACTTTCAAAAATGTTACAAGAAATAGATAGGAAGTATTTTTCAGAAAATGAAGAATTTGTTTTTTTAAATGAAAAAGGATTTATGTTATTAGATTCTATTACACTATCTCTATCAATGGCATATGACAAGTTAAAGGTTCGTTAAAGCAAAGTTTATAGAATAAAATAGCCTTGAAAAGTTTTTATCAATGTGTTAAATTTTACTGACTTGCAAAAATTTCACAAGGTAATTAATTTTTTTGTTATACATATATGTTAACCGTTAAACTTAAGATAATTAATGCCATGCGGCATTTTATATCATATATAAAACAATTTATAAAGGAATAAGAGGTATTTATGTCAGGACATAGTAAATGGTCATCCATTAAGCACAAAAAGGGCATTGCAGATGCAAAACGTGGTCAGAAATTCACAAAGTTAATTAAAGAAATAACTGTAGCAACAAAAGTGGGTGGTCCTGAACCAGAGACAAATGCAACATTACGTACTGCAATCCTAAAAGCTAAGGCTGAGAATATGCCTAAAGATAACATCGATAGAGCTATCAAAAAAGGTATGGGCGATGCAGATACATCTACTTATTATGAACTAACTTATGAAGGTTATGCTCCAAACGGCATAGCAATTATTGTTGATACTCTTACAGATAATAAAAACAGGACAGCTGCAGATGTTAGATCTACTCTTAGTAAAATGGGTGGTTCTCTAGGTACAACAGGTTGTGTTTCTTACATGTTCCAAACTAAAGGTGTTATCACATACTTAGAAGAAAAATATTCTGAAGATGAAATTTTTGAAGCTGCATTAAATTTGGGTGCTGAAGGTGTTGAAACAATTGACGGTATTATTGAAGTAACAACAATTCCTTCAGATTTCTCAACAGTATTAGAAGGTATGCAAAATGCAGGGTTCGAACAAGATAGTGCTGATGTTAACAGACTTGCTGATTTAATGGTTGCCCTTGATAAAGAAAAAGCTGCTAAAGTTATGAAAATTGTTGATAGATTAGAAGAACTAGAAGATGTTCAACAAGTATCTACAAACTTAGAACTTCCTGATGATTACGAAGAAGAAGAATAAGAAACTTTATGCGTATCCTAGGAATTGACCCAGGGTTAGCTAATACAGGCTGGGGTGTTATAGATTCTATACAACACAAATCCCGGCCTGTTTCTTTTGGAATGATAACGACAGCAAAAGAAGTTGACCAAAGCATAAGAATATATTCAATTGCAGAACAAGTAAGTAAAATATGTAAACAATATGAGGTTCAATACTGTAGTATTGAAGATATTTATTTTACAAAAAATATTTCTTCTGCTATATCTGTAGCAAAAGTTATAGGTGCAATTATTCATGCACTTGGTTCAATGAATATTAGTGTAACAATGTATTCACCACTTCAAATTAAATCAACAATTACTGGCTATGGAAATGCAGATAAAAAGCAAGTTCAGGAAATGGTTAAGTTCCATTTAGGTCTTAATCAAATTCCACGGCCAGATCATAGTTCTGATGCTCTTGCAGCAGCCATATGTTTTGCGACTTACAAAAGTAGTTTACAAAGGATTAAGTTAAAATGATCAACGCTGTAATAGGAAATATTGTTAGCCTAGATAATGATAAAGTAATAATTAGATGTGGATATATTGAATATAGTCTTTTTGTATCAACACAAACCTTATCTACATTAAGCAATCTACAAAATAAAAATGAAGTAAGAATTGTTACTGTGCTTCAACATAGAGAAGACTCAATGACTCTATTTGGGTTTATTGATGATAAAGAAAGAGAAGTATTTTTACAACTTCAAACTGTTCCTGGGATTGCTGCAAAAGGTGCCTTAAAAATACTTAGTGGAATCTCACTTAATAATTTAATTATAAACCTTGACGAAGGAAATATAAAAGCTTTATCAAAAATACCTGGAATTGGAGCAAAAACTGCTCAAAGACTTGTATTAACTCTACGTGGAAAATTAGTACTAGAGGATGATATGACAGAGGTATTAGTAACAAAGAATAATATTAATTCTCCCTACAATGATTTAGCTAATGCTCTTTCGGATATGGGATATGATAGAGCTTCTTGTGAAAGAGTTATTAAAAAAATTGTTAAAGAATTTGAAAACGAACTTTTAAAACTTAGTAATAAAGATAAAGAACAGTTTATATTTAAACATGCTCTTAAAGCATTGAACTAGGAGGTTCTATGAGTGATTTTGGTGAAAATGTAGAAGATATAGAAGCCTTGCAATCTAATTCAGTTATTTCAACAACCTTTCAAGAAACAGTTGATGATCAAGAAAATATTTTTCGACCTAAATTTTTAAAAGATTTCCAAGGGCAACCTCAATTAAAAGAAAACCTAGCTATATTTATCAAAGCAGCAAGAGAGAGAAATGATGCTTTAGATCATACCTTTCTAATTGGCCCTCCAGGACTTGGTAAAACCACTTTAGCATCAATTATTGCTAATGAAATGGGTTCGGAAATAAAATTAACTAGTGCACCAGCTCTAGAAAAACCAAAAGACCTAGCAGGTATACTTACAAACGTTACAGAAGGTTCTATTTTCTTTATTGATGAAATTCACCGGCTTAAACCAGCTCTAGAAGAAATGCTATATATTGCAATGGAAGATTTTGAAATTGATTGGGTTATAGGACAAGGTCCTGCAGCTAGAACAATGCGTATTCCAATACCACATTTTACATTAGTAGGTGCAACAACAAAAGCTGGACAAGTATCATCACCATTACATTCTCGTTTTGGAATTACTTGCCATCTAGAATTTTATAATGTAGAAGAATTATCTAATATCATTAGACGCTCATCTAAGCTGATTGAATGCGATATCAGTGAAGAAGCAATAACTATTCTAGCTAAATGTTCTAGAGGTACTCCTAGAATAGCCAACCGACTATTAAGAAGACTTAGAGACTTTGCCACGGTACTTGGAGATGGAACAATTGATCAAATAATTGTACAAGACGGGTTAACAAGATTAGCAATAGATCCAAACGGACTTGAGAAACAAGATAGAAATATATTATCAACAATCATTAATTTCTATGGTGGTGGTCCTGTAGGAGCTAGTACCCTTTGTATATCTGTAGGAGAAGCTATAGAATCACTAGAGGATTTTTATGAACCTTATCTAATACAACAAGGTTACTTAATTAGAACTCCTCGAGGCAGATGCGTAACTAGTAAAGCCTACAAATTACTAGGTCTTGCTGTGCCTGAAAATGTAAATGAATACTATACAACAATAACTTAATAAATAAAAATTTAATCAAGATAGAGGATTAATTATATGAATAATAAAAAGACAATTATGTCAGGTTTAAAAACAAAAGATTTTGATTTTGACCTTCCTGAAGAGTTAATAGCTCAAACTCCTGCTAATAAAAGAGGAGAGGACAGGCTGCTTGTTTTAGATAGAATAACAGGCGAATATACAGATACACTAATTTCAAAGTTTGTTAATTTAATTGATAGCGACAGTGTTTTAGTTGTTAATAATTCGAAAGTCAGAAAAGCTCGTGTGTATGCAACAAGTGAAACAGGTGGAAAAGTTGAATTTTTGTTTTTAGAGGAAATGGATGATCATAGTTGGAATTGTATGGTAACAAAAGCCAAAAAGCAAAGAATTGGTAAAAAATATACTTTTGAAGACAATATAGAGGGCGAGATAATTGGTCAAAAAGAAGATGGTACAAAATATGTAAAATTCTCTAAAGAAATCAGTGAAGATTGGTTTTTAAAGTTTGGTCATGTGCCTCTTCCACCATATATCAAAAGAGAAGATGAATTTAGGGATGAAAGTAGATATCAAACCGTTTATGCCAAAAATGAAGGCTCAGTTGCAGCTCCTACCGCGGGACTTCATTTTACCAAACAAATCTTAGAGCAAATTAAAGCTAAAGGTGTAACTATAGTAGAAGTGACACTTCATGTAGGAATGGGGACATTTATGCCTGTTAGAGCTGAAAACTTAGATGATCATGATATGCATTGGGAAAGATACAGTATTGCTCCTGAAGTTGCCCAAATAATAAATAATGCAAAGAAAGAAGGCAGAAAAATTGTAGCAACTGGTACTACAAGTATTAGAACTCTTGAAAGCGCTGTTACAGAAGAAGGAATATTGCCAGCTGGATTAGGTAGAACAAATCTATTTATTAAACCTGGATATAAATTCCAAATTGTAGATCAACTATTAACAAATTTTCATACTCCAGAGTCAACCTTAATGGTGCTAGTATCTGCTTTTGCTACAAAAGAGAGTATTTTTAAGGCATACAAACATGCCGTTGATGAAAAATACAGATTTTTTAGTTATGGTGATGCTATGTTCATAAAATAGCAAGGACTTTTAATTCGCTATTTTATTACATTTTAATCTATCAAAAAGTAGTAATAAATATTTATTTTTCAAAGTAAAGAGTACAAAATAGTACTCTTTACTTGTCTATAAATTTGATGAAATATTATACAAATTTAAATTAAAATAGATAATTTAGAAAACTTTTAATATACATATAATTGATATCTGTCTATTTTTTCGACTCAAAATATTAAACTCCTGTAAATGTACTTAATTTATGTAAATATAAAAAATAAATTATTTATTTTTCAATAAAC
>JAENWY010000111.1 GCA_016649775.1 Spirochaetaceae bacterium | reverse complement strand
TTCAGGCCCACTTAATCATGGTTATTTTATTGCTTCAAAATATTAAGTTTTGATTACTTTAAATATTGATTTTTTTATAGAGTCATGAATATAATTGCTTGATTTTATGTTTTTAGTAACATAATATAGTATTTGATTACCTACCGATTGGTTTGTTTTAAAGTATCAATTTTTTAGCTTTCGTTCTTTTTTTTTATTTTAATGTTGTTTATTTTTTCGATAATTGGTATTAATTAAACAAGAAATAAAGATACAAGGATGTATATAATGTACGCACTCGTTGAAATTCTCGGTAAGCAATATAAAGCTATCGAGGGTAGAACTATGCAGGTTGATTTACTCAACCTAGAAGTAGGCGCAGAGCTTACTTATGAAACTGTTCTCGCTCTAGTAGATGAGAATAGTGCAAAATTTGGCGCTCCTTATGTTGCTGGTGTAAAAGTTATTGCAACAGTTGTAGAAGACATAAAGAAGGGCGACAAAATCAAAGTTTACAAGTTCCACAAAAGAAAAGGATATCGCAGGACTCAAGGTCACCGCGAAAAATATTCTTTGATTAAAATCGAACAGATCGCAAAGTAAGGAGATAGTAGTATGGCACATAAGAAAGGTGGCGGCTCCTCTAAGAATGGTCGTGATTCTAATGCTCAACGTTTAGGTGTTAAGCGTTATGGTGGTCAATTAGTTACAGCTGGAGAAATTTTAGTACGTCAACATGGTACAAAATTCCACCCAGGTGAAAACGTCGGTTGTGGTTCAGATTATACTTTATTTGCAAAGATTGATGGTTCTGTTAAATTCTATATTAGAATGGGCAGAAAATACATCAGGATTTTACCAGTTGAAGGCAAAGTTGGTGTTAATCCTAACACTAACAAAAAATGTCTTTTATCTTCTATTGCCGAATAAAAGTATTAGCTTATTTTTTAAGTAAAGGGTTGTTATGTTTGGTTTTTCAGACGAGACCTATTTAGATGTTGCCTCCGGAAACGGGGGCAATGGTTGTGTCTCTTTCAGACGAGAAAAGTATGTTGAAAGAGGTGGTCCAGACGGTGGCGATGGTGGCCGTGGTGGAGACGTAGTATTTGTTGTTAAAAATAACATTAGAACATTGGGCAATTTGAAACTGACTAGGTCTTTCAGAGCAGAAAATGGTCACAATGGTTCCTCAAGAAAGTGTTATGGAGCTAACGGCAATGATATAGAGATAGATGTACCTCCTGGTACTGTTATCAAAAATGCAGAAACCGGTGAATTAATAAAAGATTTAACTGGTGTAGATCGTTGGGTTTTCTTAGTAGGTGGTCGAGGTGGACAGGGTAACTTTCACTTCAGAACAGCTTCAAGACAAACACCTCGTTTTGCGCAAACAGGTCAACCTGGAGAAATTGTTAGAATTGGTGTTGAACTTCTTGTAATCGCCGATATCGGTTTTGTTGGTTTTCCTAATGCTGGTAAATCCTCCCTTCTGAATGTATTAACTAATGCAAGAAGTAAGGTAGCTGGTTATCCTTTCACTACAAAAATCCCACAATTAGGTATGATGCGCTATGGTGAGCAAGATCTTGTTTTGGCTGATATCCCTGGAATTATTAAAGGTGCAAGTGAAGGCACTGGAATGGGATTTAAGTTTTTAAGACATATAAGTAGAACCACAGGGTTAGCATTTTTAATTGATCTTAGTGATGATAGATATTTAGAAGCTTATGATACATTATCAGAAGAGTTAAGAGCTTATAGCCCTGAACTACTTGATAAGCCTCAAGTTATTATTGCTACTCATCTTGATGAAGTAGAAAAGGGTTCTCTCGAGCATTTAGAAGAGTTAAAAGCAAAGTATAAAAATAAAGAAGTAATTGGTTTATGTGTATACCTTGATGATGGTATTGATGAAGTAAGAAAGAGCTTTATTAAATTGGTTAATGCTAATGAAAACGAACAACTACAATCACTTAGAGAAAGTAGAAATGGTGGTTTTACAGCTGTTATCGATACTGACGCTTATTACCCTGAAAATCCTGAAGAGGTAAAATAATGTTTGCTACAGCTGTATTCGGTGGAAGTTTTGATCCTGTCCATTTAGGACATTTGCATCTAATCCACACCGTTTATAATAGTACAAGGTACAAGAGGTTTATTCTTGTACCTGTAGCAACTAATAATTTCAAAAGAGAAATTACTCCAACTTATCCACAAGACAGAATTGCTATGTTAAATATTGCTATCCAGGAATATAAAAATATTTATCCTGAAGATGCTGGAATAGAATTAGTCGTTGAGGATTGTGAAATTAAAAGAGGTGGAGTATCTTATACTTATGATACAGTTGAAACGATTTATAAAAATTATGAATTTCCTGGAAAATTAGGACTTGTAATGGGTGATGATTTAGTTCCAAATCTTAATAAATGGTATCGTTTTTCAGATCTTATAAAGCAAGTTGATCTTGTAGTTTGCAGACGAGAAGAAATGGAAATAGAAATTCCTGAGGGACTTGATTTCCACTATGTCACTAATGATATTTTAGTTGATGCTAGTTCTTCAATTAGATTACTCGCAAAAGAAAACAAAGATTTTTCAGCTTTTTTAAGTAAGGAAGTCTATAATTATGTCAAAGAACAAGGATTATACAAATGTAGAAGCTTATGTTAAAAAGAATGTAAGTACTTCAAGATTTTTGCATTGCCAGTCCGTAGGGATGACCGTAATGTTTTATAATCAACGATTTAATGTAGGATTTAAGGATTCTGATTGCTATGAAGTAGGTGTACTCCATGATGTAGCAAGAAATTGGAATTTTGAAGAAATGCTACTTTATTGCAAAGAATATAATGTACATATGGAAATGGAAGAAATTAGTAATCCTATATTACTTCATGCTCCAGTTGCTGCTTCATTAATAAAAACGAAAAACTTTAATGAAGATTTTCAAAATGCAGTAAGATGGCACACTTTAGGTTCTAAAGATATGGGAAAACTTGGATTATTATTATATATAAGTGACTATCTTGAACCTAGACGTACTTTTTTAAGTGATATAGAGAGAATGAATTTTAATAAAATGGATTCTTTAGAACAAATTTGTATAAGAATCATTAATAGAGAAATTAAGCACAGAAAAAGTAAAGACCAAGTTTTGGCACGAGCTACCCAAGAATTATATGATTTTCTTAAAGAAGGTGGTACTTTTTGAGAAAATTAGGTTTACTATTACTAATTCTAATATTATTTGTTTCCTGTAATATTAGCTCTAGTAGCTATACTTTATATGTGAAAGCTGAAAATGCATCATATATAATTAGTGTGGATAGTAAATCGTTGGTTTCGATAAAACTTGTTAATGAAAATAATAAAGGAAATGATTTACTAGATTATTTAAACTTAGTACCAGATATTATTTTCCCTTTAAGTAGTGAAAATGAAGAAGATATAAAGGATTTATTATATAATCTAAGTAGTGATGAGCAAAGAAACTCTTCAATTTGGCAAGGTGGAATAGATTATTCTTCCGTTTTATTGAAGAGTGATGTGGTTGATTCCTATTCCAAAAAATTGGGATTTGATGTAAAACCTTTTTTAGAGACGCTTGATAATAAAAAAGCATATAGCTTTGTTATTAATGATAGCACTAAAATAAATGAAAATAATCGAGATCACTTTTTCCTATGGTATAAACAAGTGCTCTCTTTATCAGATAGGAGATAACAATGACAGAGCAGTTACAAAATGATGTAGATGTAGTAAAAGAATTTTTAGACTCACAAAAATGTTTAGATATTAACGTGATTGATGTAGAAGGTAGATGTTCATGGGCTGATGTTTTAATCATTGGAACAGTAACTTCAGTAGGTCACTTGCGTGGTGTAGTACATGAATTGTGGGGCGAATTAAGGGATTTAGGACTTGAGGTTAGTGAACGTCATAAAACTCCAGCAGGAGATGGTTGGGAACTAGTTGATTGTGGTTCAATCGTAATTCACTTAATGAGTGCTGAATTAAGAGATTTCTATTCATTAGAAAAATTATGGAAGAAAACAGAAGAGTAAACTTTATTACTTTTATATGGGTGTTAGTATATTACTAGCACCTTTTTTTTTGTAAAAAAGGTACTAATTCCAATGAATTTAGCTGTTTTAAGATCTTGTAATGTAGTTGTTAATGAATTAAGCTGCAAAAGATTACTAACAAAAAAAGGAAAGATTTTAATGGCTAAATATGAAGATCTTATAACTGATGCTTCTAGATATGCACTACTCAATGATGAGCTAGTTTGCAATACATATTTCTCTCCAACTCTTATTACAAATGATAGTAAAAATGGAATTAAAGTTTTTTCAGAAATAGAGGCTGAACTTCAAAAGTTAATAAAACATGGTGGTACTTTTTGGTTTTCAGTAGCCTTTATTACTTATGGAGGTGTAAATTCTTTACTTGGTATATTAAACGAATTAGAAATAAATAATATTCAAGGCCAAATTTTAACCTCTGATTATCTTAACTTTTCAGAACCACGTGCTCTTGAAGCCTTAAAAAGTTTTAGCAATCTAGAAGTTCGAGTTGATGAATCAAATTTCCATATAAAAGGTTATATGTTTAAAGGGCTTGAAACTAGTACCTTTTTTGTTGGAAGTTCTAATTTAACCAATCAAGCCTTATCTACAAATAAAGAATGGAACATTAGATTAACTGGAGTAGAATCTGGTGCTCTTTTGAAATCTCTAGATGAATATTATTATGCTCTTTGGAATACTGCAGTAGTTGTAGATGATTACTGGCTAGAAAAATATAGTGAAGTTTATAAAAAGCGTAATTCAAAATTACATGAAATTAAGATAATTGATTTTGATAATAAGGTTTATCAACCCAATAGTATGCAATTAGAGGCTCTAAAATCGTTAGCAGAGTTAAGGATTAATGGCGAATCAAAAGCAATATTAATATCTGCTACAGGAACTGGTAAAACGATACTAGCCGCTTTTGATGTTAAAGCTTATAAACCTAAACGATTACTGTTTTTAGCTCATAGAGAACAACTATTACTTCAAGCAGAAGAAAGCTTTATTGAAGTTATGAAATATGCTCCTGAAGAGAGTGGAATACTTTCTGGAACTCAAAAAAATTATGATAAACAATATTTATTTTCGACAATGAATATGATGGCTAAAGAAGAAGTTCAAATGAAGTTTGAACCTGACTCTTTCGATTATATTATAATTGATGAAGCCCATAGATCAGCCTCTAATAGTTATCAAAGTATACTAAATTATTTCAAGCCTAAATTTTTATTTGGTATGACTGCTACTCCAAATAGAACAGATGCAAAAGAGATAATTTCACAATTTGATTATAATATTGCATTAAGAATTAGTCTTCAAAATGCTATGGAAGAAGATTTATTGTGTCCTTTTCATTACTTTGGTATTTCAGAAATATACATAGATGGTGAACTTTTATCAGATAAAGAAGACTTTAGTAAATACCTTTCAATAGATCAGAGAGTCAATAATATTATACAAAAAATAGAATTTTATGGTTATTCAGGTGATAGAGTTAAAGGACTGATTTTTTGTAGTCGAGTTGAAGAAGCTAAAGATTTATCAGATAAATTCAATCATAGAGGATATAAAACTCTTTCTCTTAGTAGCGAAAATTCGAATGAAATGAGACTTTCGGCTATTCAAAGACTAGAGAAAGAAAATAAGATTGATGATTACTTAGATTATATATTCACAGTAGATTTATTTAATGAAGGAATTGATATTCCCTGTGTTAATCAGATTGTTTTGTTAAGACCTACTAAATCTGCTATAATATTTATGCAACAACTAGGTAGAGGTCTTAGAAAATATCCTGATAAAGAATTTGTAGTAGTTCTTGATTTTATTGGAAACTATGATGTGAATTATAATATACCTATGGCCTTATCTGGCGATAGAACTTGTAACAAGGAAGTTATTAGAAAAACTGTTACAGATGGTACAAGATTCTTAGCCGGAAACTCTACAATTTATTTTGATGAGATTGCTAAAAAACAAATATATAAATCAATTGATAATAGTAAAATTGGTGGAATAACTGATATTAAAGAAGCTTATGAAACTTTAAAAAATGAAATAGGGCATGTTCCTACTTTCACTGAATTTAATCGGAGTTCTAATGTTGAAATGATTAAAATTTTTGATATTGTTGGATCTTATTATACCTTAGTAAAAAAATGTGAAAAGCAGAATTTTTTCTTTAATCTGGAAGAGCCTGAACTACAGTCCCTTGATTATCTATCAAAAAGAGTTGGTAAAGGTAAAGACTATAATTTATTAGCTCTATTAGAATATCTAGTGAGTGATAGTGAAGAATTTCCTCCAATTGATTCATTATCTCTCGAGACCTGTTATAAAATATTGACTCATTCTTTTAGTTCATTAGGTAAACCTACAAAAAAAGTTATGGATAAACATAATGCTTGTATTTTTGCTACAAAAGATGCTGATAAAATTGTTAGATCTAATCAATTGGAAAATTATCTTAATAATGATGATTTCAAAAAGGCTATACTTGAATTAATTAAATTTGCAAAGAATAGACACATAAGTAAATATAAAAATATTTATAGAGAAAGTAAAATGACTTTATTTGAAACATATTCTTATTGTGAAGTATGTAGTGCTCTCAATTGGGATAGCGATCAATCTGCAACTATAGGTGGATATAAATATGATAGTAAAACAAATACTTTTCCTGTATTTATTAACTATAATAAGGATGAGGCTGCTATTAGTTATGATGATGTCTTTTTAAATGGAGATACTTTTCAGGCACTTTCAAAAACGAATGCACCAATAGGTGGAAAAAACTGGGAGTCAATCTATAAAAGCAAAGAAAATGGTACTAAAATGTATTTATTTGTAAGAAAGCAAAAAAATATTTCTAATTCTAAAGATTTCTTCTTTTTAGGTGAAATATCTCCTATAGGTGAAGCCAAAAAGGAAACTCTTGAAAATGGTAAAAATGCATTTAGAATTATATATAAGCTACAAACTTCAGTTAGAAAAGATATTTACGAATATTTAACTTTAGCAGATTAGTTCAATAATTTTATCTTGTAGTTTAGATTAAATAGAATAGATTATTTTAAATTGTATATTATATGTCATGATATTTTGTTATTGCTCACTCTAGTTTTCTCTTTGCCAATTAATATATTTGTTTATTAAAGGCTCTGTCTATGACATCTAGGATTAAATAGCTAATTCCCCTAATTATGTTATTATTTTAAAATTAAATTGAACTAAACATTAATATTAACTAAAAAGTAAATATATTTAGATATAAACACTGTAATTACTGAATTAGATAAATTAAATGGGCTCTAAAATTTACAGGGGGGAATAGTTAATTATATAACAGGAATGCCTATGAAC
>JAENWY010000305.1 GCA_016649775.1 Spirochaetaceae bacterium | reverse complement strand
TTTGGTATAGCCTTGCTTCCAATATTTCCTACAATAGCAAATACAACAGATATTAATCCTAACACTCTTAGATTATATTTTTTAATATATTTAATTGGTACAACTATAAGTTTAAGAATTAGCTATCACGCTATAATAATTCAAGCAGACCAAAAACAATATATAACGACTTTTTATATCTCTTCTGCACAGATTTTACAATTATTCGCTCAAATAGCAGTGCTTGTATTTACTCAAAACTTTTACTTATATGCACTAATGTTTGCTCTTGCAAATGGCTCAAAGTTCATTTTTGTAAAACATAGATCTGAAACATTATTCTCATATTTAAGAGGGAAAACAAAAACTTTTAAAAAACTTCCTAAAGAAACTTTATCTAAGATAAAGAAAGAAACTATAGTTCTGATTTTTCATAAAATGGGATTCAGTATTACCATGAGTATTGAGTGTATACTGCTCAGTTACCTACTAGGGGCCTCTACTCTTGGAATATTTACAAACTATCAATTAGTAATATTAGGAATAGCCACAGGGATAGCTTTTATGCAAAAATCCTTTGAAAGTAGCATCGGTAACTTATGTTCAATTGATACAAAAGAAAAAGCTTATAAATGGTTCTTGAATATTAATCATGTATATTCTCTCTCCTTTGGTTATTTAATTGTATTACTAATGTCTCTATATTTGCCTTTCTTTAATTTGTTATATCCAAAAGCAAAAACTTTTGATTATACTACGACTCTTCTAATTTCATTAACAATGTATTTCTTTTATAAAATATTAATTGTATCAATTTATGAAAGTAGTTATGGAATATTCTATCAAGATAGATTTAAACCCTTTTTACAAACCTTTATTAGTTTAACTCTTGCTATAATTCTTGGAAATAAGTTTGGAGCTAAAGGTATATTCAGTGCGATAATTATTAGTGAATTAACTACAAGTACATGGATTGAACCCTATATGGTTTTTAAACATGGGTTTAAAACTACTTCTTCACTTTATTGGATTGATTATGCTAAAAATGCTTTTATCGTTGGTTCTACAGCAGCTATTTCATATTTTTCAACTAAACCAATGAACCTAAACGCACTATCTTCAATGCTAATAAACTGGTTAATAACAACACTCTCCTATTTTATTTTAATAAGTATTATATTCCCCCAAAATGGTAAATCAATTATTAATTGGATATTAAGAAAAAATAAAACCAATACTAATATAACTAATTTTATGGATATTGATGTAATAGGTGAAAACTTTAAATAAATCAATAAAATAGTCCATGAATTATTTGATTAAGAGCATTTTTATCTAGTTACATTTTATGTGATTATGCTTACTTCCATATTTAAGCTTTTTATTGTCAATTAATAGCTTCTCCTTTTCTAATTCTAGTGTTTTTACTTTTACCAGTAATTTCTCATTTGATTCATAAGAGTTTAATTTATCTATTAAGTCTTTATTTATCTGAGAATTTATAACTAATTTTTGTTCTAACTCAAGTAACTTTTGGTTCAATTTCTTTATTTGAAGTTTATTCTTAGCTCTTGTAGAAAGCTTTTTATTTGGATTTTTATAATCTCTAAATTCGTCTAAAGGAAAATCACAAATATGGTGATGAATAATATCTTCATTGTATAATTTATGATCTTTATAAATTAATGCAATATTAAAGGTATTTTCTTCTCCAATAAATCCCCCTAGCCTTTCTTCAGTTGCATCTCCTCTTTTGATAAAGAATAAATCACTTTGATGAACCTGATGTTTGTGTTTATTAAACCAAACATCATTATTGCAGTTATTTAGCATGGTTGATAGAGCATCTTTGGCACTACCTTCTAAACTATTAAATTTCTCTAATGCTTTATAATGAATTTTTATGTTAATATGTAGCCCCCTATGAATTGTATGATGAAATAAAAAATATTTATGCTATCTATATATTAATATTAACATATTTTTTTAAGAATCCAATTAAATCATTAATTAACATCACGGTAGATTTTGTAAAAAAGTAGAGCATTAATTAAAATTAAATGTATTTATTGGAAAATAAATATTTGGACAATAAAGAATTAATCTTAAATATAAGGATTAATATTATATACTGAATTTAATTTTACAACAGATAATTTAATTAGTAAAGTTGATATTTAACTAGTCTATTAATTATCTTGTAGTTAACCCCAAAAGTCTATAATAACTGTAAAAAGTATCTATTTTTCTTGACTGATGTATTTACTCATCCTAGAATTAAATTTAATAAAAGAGTTTAGATTTAAAAAGTTATTATAACTTACTCCTTTAATTTTCCAAAGTAGAATATTTTGATATATGATTTGATTTTATTCTTTTATTAATATTCATTTCTGATAAGATTTGTAGAAAGGTTTTATACTCTA
>JAENWY010000304.1 GCA_016649775.1 Spirochaetaceae bacterium | reverse complement strand
TAATCCATTTTGTACGAAATCTTGCAATTGAATATCCAGCAAAAATCGCAACGGCACATGTAATAAAAGCACTTGCAAAGGAAACAAAGAAGTTATTGAAATAATAAACAAAAAATTCATTATTTTCTGTGATTAAATTAATAAAGCCATCCCATACGGGGTGTATTGGAAACATTGAGGGAGGATAAAGATATGCTTCCATATTTGTCTTAAAAGATGTAATAATCATCCAATAAATTGGAAATAATAGAAATAACAATATTAGACTCATTATTACTGCACGTAAAATTTTAGGCAATTTTTTATTCATATATTCTCCCCTAACTCATATCTTGAACTTTAAAAGATTTCTGATAAAGACTAACTACAATAACCATCATAATCATCCATATTGTTGTAACTGCAGCACCTGAACCTAGGTTCATAGATACAAAGGCCTCTCTATAACTTAAAATTGCAAAGTTTGTTGTAGATCCATTTGGACCTCCTCCTGTCATTGTCCAGAATAATGGGAATTGCTTAAAGTTTTCTATAATTTCCATTGAAACTGCAATCTTAATTACAGGAGCCATGAAAGGAATAGTAATTGCAAAGAATCTTTTAACTGGACCTGCCCCATCAATTGTAGCTGCTTCGATTATATCACCAGGTACATTTTGAAGCCCAGCTAGTAATAATAAAGTCATGAGTGGAATTTGTTTCCATAGAGCAGCGACTGCAATTCCGCCCAAAGCTGTACTTGGATTATTTAAAATTGCTAAATTGGGAATCCGACCACCACTTATAATATTTATGAAATATTTTACAAAACCATATTGAGGTTGAAATAACCACATCCATATTAAACCTGAAATAACAGTTGGAACTACCCAAGGAGTCATCATAATAGATCTAACTAATCTTGAACCTACAAAGTCTTTATTTAATATTAAAGCTAAAGACATACCCAAAATAAATTGGAATATGATTACAAAAATTACAAAAACAATAGTGTGCCAAGCAGCTTCTGGAATTTGTCCTGTTTTAAATAGCCTTATATAATTTCCAAAATTATTCCAAGTACCTGGCTTATTGGCAATAATATTTTTAACACCATATTTTTCAAAACTCATTATTATTGATTGAATAATTGGAACTACTATAAAACCTACAGTAAGTATTACTGCGGGAATTGTTAATACAAAGGAATATCCATTATCTGTTAATATCTGAGAACCCTTTTTCACAATCGTATCCTTTTTATTATAAGACCCAAAGCAATTAAACTTTGGGTCTTATAGAAATAAATTTAAACTAATTACCTAATTTTGCATTCATAACTTTCTTGAAATTTGCAATTGCTGTGTCAACATCTTCATTTCCAACACTTACAGCTTGAGCTAATGAACATAATTCTAGATTTACATCATTTAATTGTGCAATAGCAGTTGGTGCAGTAACATTTGATACAGAATTAGCAGCACCCTTTAATACAGGATTATCAAGAACGCCTTTCATGTTAGACATACTTTTTCTTGCAGGATAAGCAGAAGTTAGATTTGATAAATAATATCCAAGGCCTTTTTCACTAATTACATATTGTACAAATTTACTAGTAGCATAAGCTCTTGCTTTGCCGTTATCAACAAGTACAAAACAATGTGATTCAAGAGAAGATTTACCATTACCATCGCCACCCTTTAGAGGAGCTGCACTTGCTGTAAATGATTTAGCATCTGGATTAATAGAACTAATTCCATTGAAACCCCAAGATTGATCGTAATACATTCCTAGTTGACCTAAAGCAAATAAATTACGTAAGTCTTTTAGTTTTGCATTCTGAGGCATATAACCTCTTTCATTAAGAGTTTTAATCATTGCAAAAGCATCTTTGAAACCTTTGTTATCTACAGATAATTTTCCATTAGCATCCAACACTTGACCACCAAAGTTAAAAACCATCGACTGTAATGATGAACCTGAGATAGGCACAGAGGCTGTTGTTTGACCAAATGCATATACCGGATTGCCATTACTATCTTTTAATTTAGATAATTTAGCAGCATCAGCTAACATTTCATCATAAGTTGTTGGAGGAGTTGATGGATCTAAACCAGCGGCTTGAAATAAACTTTTATTATAATATAATACATATGGTGTTATATATAGTGGAATTCCGTAAGCTTCTCCATTAATTTTAAAAGCATTAATGATATCTGGATAGAAGTCATCAATAAATGATTGAGGGAGATTATCTTTAATAGAAGCTGAAAGTCCAGCATCTTCAAATCCGGGAACCGACCCTAACTCAGAAAAAATACAATCAACCTTGTCTCCGCCTCCAGCCATATTAATTACTTGATTCATTATCTCACCATATGGTGCAGTAACCCATTCAATTTTAATATTAGGATTTTCAGCTTCAAAACCACTTTTGATAC
>JAENWY010000124.1 GCA_016649775.1 Spirochaetaceae bacterium | reverse complement strand
CCACTGACCGGTCATTAGGAATTTAATGTATAGAAGTCTTAGAATAATTCTGACCTCAAAGTTGCACTTTGCAATTTAATAGGACTTTTCCCTTTATTAACGATAATAGTATAAATCATTTTTTCTATATAAATTTTCATTAAATCAGAACCAGCAGTTCTGATAATCATATCGTGCTCTAATAATTGTTCAACTATTCTTTGACAATCTGTATAATTATAAAGTTTTAAAGCCGTTGAATAGGTTGCTTGATCTTTTCTATTTCTAATGGCATTCACTCTAGTAAAGATTGCAGCTTTTGCAAAAGCATCTCTTTGTGAAATTCCTAAATTCATTTGATAAGCAACTGATGTTAATCTTCTAAAGGACCATAGAAGGCCTGGAATCAAAGTAAAACTAGCTGTATTATCTCTTTCTAATATTACATTGGCAATTTCAAGGGATTTTCTTAAGTCTCCTTGAGCTATTGTAGTAAAAAGTGAGAATGCAGTTTCATTTTTACTATGATGAACAAAACTTTCAATTTCATTTTCACTTATAGAAGTTCTTTTGTTATTTACTTCAAAATAGAATGCTAATTGATTACATATAATTTTTAGTTCAAAAGTATCATTATCAACCTGATCTAAAATGTATTGGATAGCATCATTATCAATTTGTAGATTTTTCTGAATAAAGAAACTTTTTACCCAACTAAATAATTGATTCTCTTGAAGTCCCCAAAATATAGTAGTTTGAGGCTTCAATAAAGTAGCCACCTGTGTTAAAGGGGATTTAAGTGAAAACTCATCACTATCTAATATTAGGGTTGAACTATCACTTGGATTTTCTATATACCTAATTATATTTTTAGCTTCTGGACTTTTAAGAGAGTCAATATTGTGTAATACAATCAATGAATGAGCTGAAAAGAGACTAGAATTATTCAACTCAATATACATTTGATCAATATTATCATCAAATGCATAATACTTTGAATATTCTATCTCTTCTCTAAATTGCTTATTTAATTGAGATCTAATTTGATTGATTCGATCCTGTTTCTGGCCTTTTTCTGGACCTAACAATAAGTAAATTCTATTGCTCACACTTTATCCTTATATGCTCTGTAAATAATAGCTAGTGTACCTGAAATCTGCAATTGCGTGGTATAAATTGGATTATAAGCACTATTTGCAGGAAGTAGTGTAACTCTATCTTCTCCTGCATGGTAATATTTTAGTGTGAGTCCAATTTCTGGAATATCAGCTAGAACAATTTGTCCATCATTAGCAAAACTAACTTTTTTAATAATGGCTAAATCTCCATAAAAAATACCAGCATCTTTCATTGAGTCATCTAGTATACGAATAGCAAAAAATTCATCGCCAGGTTTGCAAGGAATTGCAGAAATTGACATGGAAATCTTGTACTCTGGAGTGCTAAGGAGGTTTCCTGATTCGTTTGTATTGAAGACTGGAATTTCAATCAAATCTTGAAATGCAACAAATCTAGGATCAATAATTTCAATTGATCGTGAAATTCCTTGAGTGGTTTTGATAACATTCTTACTTTCTAGAGCTCTAACATGGTCGTGAGCCGCTTTGACTGAAAAGTTAAAGTGACTACTAATATCTCGAACTGAAGGACTATAACGATATTCTCGGGTATAATCTCGAATAAATTGTGCAACTTGTATTTGTCTTTCTGTAAGTTTTTTCATTATTTCTTGCCTCCTTAAGCAAAAATATTATTACTCTTCAAATCTGTTTTCAAATAGCTTTTCAATAGCATCAGCCATATCTTTTTCGTCCTCTCCTTCACAAGATATTAAAATTTTACTTTTGTAACCTGCACCTAATGTTATTACACCCATTATGGATTTACCATTAATTTTCATATCTTCTTTAATCATAAATAAATCACTTTTAAATTTATTTGCTACTTTTACAATCATCGCAGCTGGACGAGCATGAATACCTGCTCTATTACAAACTACTAATTCCTTTGATACCATATTATGTGTTCTCCTCATTAATATAGTACATCTTTCTAGCTGCTTCAGATTCAAACCATTTTAAGACGTTTTGATCAAATTCTTTTGCAGAAAAATAACCAAGTTGTTTTAGTCTTTCATTTCGAGCTGCAGTTTCAATAATAATTGGTATATTTCTTCCAGGTTTTACTGGTATAATCAATTTTGCTACTGCAATTCCCAAAAGTGTTTCACTCATTGTATCTTCGCCAACTCTATCATAAGATTTTGTGGAATCCCATTCTTCAAGATGTACCATCAATTGTATCTGTTTCTTTTCTCTAATAGCACCAACACCAAAGATGTTTGCTAAATTGATAATACCGATACCTCTTATTTCCATGTGATGGGCAAGAACTGGATTTTCTCCAGATCCTATTAAATATGTACTACCTAGATTTCTAAGTTTTACAGTATCATCACTAATTAAGCGGTGTCCTCTTTCGATTAACTCAAGAGCTGTTTCACTTTTCCCAACACCACTATCTCCTGTTATTAATACACCAATTCCGTATACTTCAACAAGTACACCATGTATAGTTTTTGTTGGTGCAAATATTTCATCTAATAGTTGATATAAATGTCGGGAAAAATCAGAAGAAATTAATGTGGTTTGTAAAATTGGTGTTCCACTATTTTCTGCAATTTCAATAATTTTATTGCTTGGCATAAAACTATGTGTAAATATACAGCAAGGAACATTATAGGAAAATAGTTTTTCTATATTTTTATAATCACCTTTTTCTTCAAGCATGGTTACATAGCTTTGTTCGCCATGTCCAAATACTTGTACCGCTTCACCCGCAAAGGCTTCAAAGTAACCAGATAAGGGAAGACCAGGTCGACTAATTTTACTACTTGTGATTTTATTTGATAGTCCTAAACGTCCCGCGATACAAGATAGCTGGAGTTTGTTCTGTTCCTTTAAATCGATGTCCAAAAGTTCTAGAATGGAGCAAGTTGTCATTGTTAACCTCCTAATTTAGTATAGAATATCACATTAATGCAAAATTAGGAAGAATAATCTATACATTTGTAACATGCTTTATGTAAACGACTAATATAGACAGTAGAAAAAAATATTATTATTTTATTTGACTTATAGTAAAATTAAGGTTAACTTATATGTAGGAAATAAAAGAAAAGTATAAAAGTTTTTCTTATATAATTTGAATTAATTGTCCCTTAAATGGGAAAGAGAGGTACTCCAAAGAAACATAATTTTAAAATATAGTTTTTCATTAAATAGTAATATTTGATGAAGCGACAGTCAAAAAAATAATCCTTGAGGATTATCAATCTAATGATAGGAGGATGCCCTTTTGGGAGAAATCTTAAAAGAGGGCGATAAATATATGAATTTAATAGTTAGAGGTGTGAATTATACTCCAAGTGAAGAAACAGATGAGTTTTTAGAAAAGAAACTTCAGAAATTAGACTTTGCTAAAGAGTACATCCATGATTTGGAACTTGTTTTAACTCGTTTAAATGCAGGACAAGGCTATCATGTTGATGCTCATGTACATTTTGCATGGGGTACCAGAAAAGCTATTGGTGTGGACTGTTATGAACTATATGATGGAATTCTTGGTATGATTGACAAGGTTGCAAAACTTGTAAGAAGAGAAAAAGGAAAAGTTACCGATAATAAAGGTGGTGATTCTTTAGATCAACCTGAATTGTATGAAGATGAAGATGATATTGAGTAAAATAGTTACCTAAAATATAATAAAAAAGGAAGTTCAATTGAACTTCCTTTTATTTAGCTTCAAGATATGGTTTAATTTCCTCTAATGTATGTTGAATCGATATTTAACTCTTTCCTGTATTTAGTTACTGTTCTTCGAGCTATAGAAATACCTTTTTCATTTAAAACATTTGCTATTTTTTGATCAGATAAGGCTTTTTGTTCTTCATTATTGTCTAAAATTTCTTTTATTATCTCTTTAATTGCTGTTTTTGAAGTTACACCATCACTTGATTCCATGGAGGAAGAGAATAACTGTTTAACACTTATTATTCCCCAATCTGTTTCAATCCATTTTGAATTAGCTAATCTAGATACTGTGGTTTCATGAACATCCATCTCAATGGCAACTTCTTTTTGGGTTAAAGGTTTAATTGCTTTAAGTCCTTTTATAAAAAAGTCACTCTGTTTTTCAATTAGAATTGTACCAAGTTTAAATAGATTTTTATTTCTCATATCTATTTGATCTATCAATTCTTTAGCGGCTTTTGTTTGTTCTCGAATATATATTTTTGTTTCTTTGTCTGAAGTTTCATCAGATAAAGATATAAAATCTTTGGAAATTGTTAAATCTGGAAGATTTGCAGCACTAGTGTGAAATTCAATTTTTCCATTTACAACATGAATTGATAAATCTGGAATAATATAGTTTTCCATTCCACTATCATATTGAGAGCCAGGAAAGGGCGTTAATGTCTTTAAAAATATTAAAAAGTAATCAAGTGTATCCTCATCAACATTTATATCTTTTGCAACAATTTTAAATTTATTAGCTCTAACTTTTTCAAGTTCTTCATTAATTAAATGTTTAAAACTATCTTGATATTCACTCTCTAATCTATGGAATTTGGCTTGAATAAATAATGATTCTTTCCAAGAATCACAACAGCAACCAACTGGTTCATAATTTTGAATAATATCTCTCATTTTATATATTAATTGTTGTTTCTCATCATGGGTGTAATTTGTATTTTTTAGAATAATATTATTTTCTTCAGAGAGAATTCCATCAAGAGGAATTCTATTGAAACCATCTTTATCTAGATTAGATATTAATAGCTCTCCAATTTCTCTCTCTTCTTCACTAATATTATCAAGATGTAATCTATTAATTAAGTGAGTCATTAAGCTCTCACTTTCACCAATAGCATTCTCTAAGAATTTTTGAGCCCTATCTGCTGCTTCATTGTCGTATATGCCATATTGATCACTACCATATTCTGATGTATCTGAATAATCATCTTCACGAGATTTAAGAGGAATGTTATCAGCAAGATTTTCCCAAGAATTATCTTTTGTTTCAGGAATTTCTAATGCAGGATTTGATTCAATAGCTTCTTTTATTTTTTCTTGTAATTCAGTAAGAGGGAGTGCCATTAACTCTAATCTTTGGAGCATTAGAGGCGAGATTGAAAGGCTTTGTTTCTGAGAAAGTGTAAGTGATAATCCCATTTAATTGTCCTCAAAAGCAGAGCCAAAGTAAATGTCTTTGGCTATCTCGTTAGAAAGTAGTTCATCTTTTTTACCAGAAACCAATATTGTTCCTTCGTTGATAATATGTGCGCAGGTGGTGATTGAAAGGGTGTCGCGAACATTGTGATCGGTTAATAAGATACCAATACCTTTGTCAGCTAAATCCCTAATTACAACTTTTATGTCTGAAACTGCTTTGGGATCAATACCCGCAAACGGTTCATCTAGAAGAAGGAAATTAGGATCCGTAGAAATAGCGCGCGCTATTTCTGTTCTTCTTCTTTCTCCTCCTGAAAGTGTATAACCTGGCTGTTTTCTAATATTTAGCAATCCAAATTCCTCAAGTAAAAAGTCTCTTTTATCTATTTTTTCAGCTCTACTTAAATTAACTTGTTCTTCTAATACTAACATAATATTATCTTCAACACTAAGTTTTCTAAAAATAGAGGGTTCTTGAGGTAAATAAGATAAGCCAATTCTTGCTCTTTCATGCATAGGAAGCTTAGTAATTATTTTATCATCTAATTTAATATTGCCACCGTTAGCCTTAATAAAGCCAACAATCATATAGAATGTTGTAGTTTTTCCAGCCCCATTTGGTCCAAGGAGTCCAATTACTTGACTACTTTCCATAGAAAAAGATATGCCTTTTACAACACTTTTCTTACCATAATTCTTTTTAAGTTCCTGTATTTCAAGGACATGTTTCATAAATTTTCTTAAGGTAAAAACCTTTCTCCTTATTTTTAGATATATATAGTTATAACATTAAATAAATAATTCAACTACTAAGTAATTTAGCTATTATTGCAGATTCTTTATGTATTCTTTATGGAACCTTCAATAGAGCCTTCTAGTGAAATTTCATTGTTATTCATATTAACGCTTATAGCTTCAGCTCTATATTCATCATCTTTCCAGGTAACGGTCGAATTTCCCAATAAAACTAGAGTATTTTCACCTCTATTAAATATTAGATTATCTCCACTACATTTCATCACATTGTTATCAGCTATATGTAGGAGATTAATTTCTACACTAATTGTCATCTTTTTTTTGTCTATATCATATTCGAGAGACTGAGATGTTGAGTGTAGTTCGTTTTTTGTGTCATCAATTTCAACACCACCTGTAATTGTTATGATATTTGTAATTCTATTATAAAATAAAGAATTACAAAGAATAGTTAAGCCTTTGGTAGGATCTTTAATTACAACTGTACCATCGCACTGTATTTTATCATAATTTTTACCTAGTAGAGATATTTTAGTTGCAGAAAGTGATAAATCATCAATTACTACATTAGCTGGATTTTCAAGGGTAATTGATTCTAAGCCTTCTTTCATAGATATTTTAGTATACCCGCCATTGAAAGTAATGCTTGAGGCAAATAATAGTGATGAATTAATTATGATAAATAATAAACAAATAATTCTATTTCTTTTCATTAATTACCCCCTCTTTAATAGTTGAAAGTTCAAAAATCTTAGTATTTAGGTTACCACTAAAACCATAGCCATTGATTATATTATTATTATCCCAAATGACTTTAACTAATCCTTCATTTGTATCTAAAAGGGATTGTGAATTGTCCCAATTCACAGAATCACATTTGATTTTCAATCCTTCCTGTTTTAAATCTATTACAACATT
>JAENWY010000294.1 GCA_016649775.1 Spirochaetaceae bacterium | reverse complement strand
AGTTTAAAAAAGAATATTTTTTAGATATTAAAAAAATAAACACATCACTTTTGACTATATAATCAAAAGAATGTGTTTAATTTGAACATTTTTTATATACGACCTAGATAAGAGATTTATAAAGAGCAGTTACTTCTTCAATAGTACAGTCTCTAGGGTTACCTGGAGCACATGCATCTTTCATAGCACAATCTGCTAAAAACGGAATATCTTCATTTTTAACAATTCCCTTAAGATTTTGAGGGATACCTACGTCAATACCTAATTGCTTTACAGCATCAATAGCAGCATTTCTATATTCTTCTTGACTCATTGAATCTACGTCTTTAACACCAAAAACTCTTGCAATTTCTCTATACTTCTCACCTGTGAATTTTTTATTGAATTCCATAATAGGTGGTAGTAAAATAGCACAAGCAACACCATGTGGTGTATCATAAAGAGCACTTAGTGGATGAGCCATTGAATGGTCTATACCAAGACCTACATTAGAGAATCCCATTCCTGCAATATATTGACCTAGAGCCATATCTTCACGACCTGTATCTTCATTTTTTACAGCAGACCTTAAAGATCTTCCGATTATTTCAATTGCTTTAATGTGGAACATATCAGATAATTCCCAAGCACCTTTAGTGATATAACCTTCAATAGCGTGAGTTAATGCATCCATGCCTGTTGCAGCTGTTAAACCTTTTGGCATACTGCTCATCATAGAAGCATCTACAATAGCAACGATTGGAATATCTTTTGGATCTACACATACAAACTTTCTATGTTTTTCAACATCTGTGATAACGTAGTTAATTGTAACTTCAGCTGCAGTACCTGCAGTTGTAGGAATAGCGATAATGGGAACACATCTATTTTTTGTGGGAGATACACCTTCAAGTGATCTAACATCTTCATTTTCACTATTATTAGCAATAATTCCAATAGCTTTAGCAGTATCAATAGAAGAACCGCCGCCAATTGCAATTATATAATCAGCACCACTTTCTTTAAATGCTTTAACACCACTTTGAACATTTTCAATTGTTGGATTTGGTTTAATATTTGAATAAAGTGAATAAGAGAGTTTTTCTCTATCTAAAATATCAGTAACTTTTGTAGCTACTTTGAATTTTAATAGACTAGGGTCTGTGCATACAAAAGCCTTTTTAAATTTCTTGATTTCAATCTCATCAACTATACTTTCAATTGATCCTTTTCCGAAATATGATGTTTCATTTAATACAAATCTATTTGTCATTATAAAACTCCTTATGTTTAATCTATGAATAATTATTGATTTGATATAAATTAAAAGCAAGTTACAGTATTATTAAAGTGTAACTATAGAGGGCACTTTATTAAAAATAATAGTCTTTTAAGGATGTAGGTAATCATGGAAACTAAGTTATTATTAGCATTGAGTATTAAAAGTTTAATGAAGAAAAAGAGTCTAGATACGATATCTGTTGCAAAGGTATGTGAAGAAGCTAATGTCAGTCGACAAACTTTTTATAGAAACTTTAATGACAAATACCATCTTGTAAATTGGTACTTTCATGAACTCTGTAATAAGAGTTTCTTACTAATGGGAGTTTCACTTAATTTAGAAGAGGCTTTGTGTGAAAAATTTACTTTCATTGAAAATGAAAAGGTATTTTTCTCTCAAGCTTTTAAAAGTGATGATTGTAATAATCTTATGAATTATGATTTTGAAATGATTTATCAATTCTATGAAAGTGCAATAATTAAGCAGATTAAAAAACCCTTAGATGAAAATTTAGCATTTCTACTTGAGATGTATTGTAAAGGCTCTATTGATATGACAGTTAAATGGGCAACAGGCTATTTAGATATTAACAAGATAAAACTAGTTGAATTGCTTATTTTGAGTCTTCCTGAGGGTTTAAAACAATATTTAATAAAACTAAATAAAATTGATTAACAAATAATATAAATATTATATTTAGGGAGTTGTTTGTGATATTAGAAAATGAAAATATTAAAATTGAATGTTTAACAGAACATGGAGGAAAGCTTTCATCCTTGTTTGATAAAAATAATAATTTTGAACTATTATTCCAGAACCCTAAGGGAGAATATAGTAGGGCAGAATGTGGAAGTGATTTTGCCCAAGCAGAAGCCTGTGGCTTTGATGATGCTTTTCCCTCCCTAGGTAAAGAGAGTTTATCCTATGACGGAAAAGTATTAGACTTTGTTGATCATGGTGAGATTTGGTCATCCATAATGAGCATAATTGCCTCTGATGACAATTCAATAACTCTATCATATGATAGCAAAATACATCCTTACCACTATGAGAAATGTATAATTTTAAGAGATAAAGGAATTAATTGTTCCTATAAAATTACTAATACAGGTGCTTTTGATTTCCCTTGTTTTTATACCTTTCACGCTTTAGTTAATTGCGATAGTGAAACTTCTCTTATAATGCCTAAAAAAACTAATGAAATACTAATGGTTAGTGATAACAGTAGATTTAATAAAAATCCTACATCCTATCCTCT
>JAENWY010000087.1 GCA_016649775.1 Spirochaetaceae bacterium | reverse complement strand
CTTCACGTAGGTATTCGGATAGCTTCTTATTTCTTGCTTCAAGCTCATAACCAATGGCACTTGAAAAGGTTACTACAGTATCATTGGTGTATGTTATATTAAGCTTCCAATTTCGTCCATCTTTGACAACAATACTTTTAAAGTCAGGAATAAAAATAGCTTCAAAAAGTGAGAAAATTTCTTCCATATCCTCTTTGTCTATGCTAAATTGTTCGTCTCTGTTTTGAAAACTTTTTGCATATTTTGTTCCTGTTAAATATTCACTAAACCAGATACGTGCTTGTTTATTAATTGTTAAACGTTGCTCAATAATTTCCATCATTGGTGCTTTAATAAATTGAAAGTTGTCAACAATAAGTGTTATTTTTTGGATTTCCATAAATTGTACTCTTCCTTTAGATATTTTTATATTCGATTAATACTCCAGTTACATTATAGTGTACTAATATCAATTAGCAAGGACTAACGAGGCAGTTAAATAATAATTATTCAAATTATTTTAATTTGTAAGAGAAAATTAGTATTTATTTTTGTTCTGCTATAAGTTATAGTATTTAAAAAATAGGTTAAAAGGGGATAATTATTTTGAATTATAGCGAGGAGGAAATCAAAGATTCACGCAGAAGATATTTCTTTGTAACAGCCATAGTTATTTTTGTGATTTTTATTTCTATTTTTTCTTACTTTGAATATTCTGGTAGAGTTGAATCAATTGAAAAATTAAAGCAATCTGAAATTCAAGTTGTAAAAATAACAGATATTTCGGTAACAAATGATTTGAAATTGATTAAAAGTGATTTGCGATATCTTCAAAACGCTTTTAAGTCTAATTTACTAGATAATATAGATTATGATAAAATAGCTAATAATTGGTTAGAGTTTTCAAAACAGAGAAAACTATATGATCAAATTAGATATATTACTGTTGATGGTGATGAAAAAATAAGAATTAACAAGAGCTCTGAAAAAGTTTTTTCCATAGTTGCTGATAAAGACCTTCAAAACAAAGCTGATAGATATTATTTCACTAAATCAATTTTATTAAAAGAAGGTGATATTTATATATCTCCTCTAGATTTAAATATTGAAAATAATGATATTGAAGTGCCATATAAACCAATGTTAAGACTAGTAATGCCAATATACAAAAATGGTAAAGTTGAAGGTGTAGTGGCTTTAAATTATTTAGCTTCTGAATTATTAAAGGATCTTAGAATTGTCTCAAAAAGTTCTGTAGGTTCTGTTTCTCTATTAAATAGTGATGGTTATTATTTATCATCAGATAATCCTTCAAAAGATTGGGGTTTTATGTTTAATAAAGTTAATGATAATTTCAAAGTAGAATTTCCAGATGCTTGGAGTAGAATAAACAATGGTGAAGAAGAAGTTTTAAATAAAAGTGGCTATTTCTTCGCTCATAAAGTTGATCTATCAACTATACTAGATATTAGAGAAAGTGATGAAGTAAATAGTGATAATATCTATTGGATAGTTATCTCAGTAATTCCTAGGGATGTAGCTAATGAGTATTATTTCTATAATAATTCATTTGATTTAATGCTTGATATAATTGGAAAAAACTATGTTATCTACCTTGTTTTATTTCTAGTATCTCTTTTTATTGGATTTCTGGTTTTCATAAATGATAGATATCATACACGAATTAGAAATTACTCAAGATATGATAGTTTGACTAACACCTTTAACAGAGGCTATGGAATGCACTTAATTAGCAAAGTCTTTAGTATTGATAATAAAAAAGATTATCCTATTACCCTTTGTTATTTAGATATTAATGGATTAAAACAAGTTAATGATAATCTAGGTCATAATATGGGATCTGAATTAATTATTAGCGTAACTCAATCAATAAAGAAAACTGTTAGCAAAGATGATTATGTAATTCGCCTCGGTGGTGATGAAATCATTATTGTATTTAAATCAAAAACCAAAGAAGAAGCTGAAGTTGTCTGGAATAAAATATATGCTAAATATAATGAAGTTAACGAAACAGAAAGCAGACCTTATATAATAAGTGTTTCTCATGGTATTGCACAATTTGATATGGATGATATTAATGATCCTGATGTTGCTATCAATATAGTAGATGAGCTCATGTATGAAGAGAAACAGAGAATTAAAGAGAATTTATTAACTGTTTTAAGATAATTCTTCTTTGTACTTATTATTTTATAAAAGAGAGTCTTTCAATTAGGTGTAAAATTACTCAATTATTTCTTTTACAAATTTTGTTAAACTTGCTAAATCGTCTTTATTAGGTTTTCCTGCTCGGAAAATTTTAAACTCACCTTTGCAATGCCATTCTTTTTCAGATAGATTTAATCCTTTCTCTTTGGCAATTTTCTTTACATATGAATAAGTTGATCTAAGTAAAGCCGATGTGGATATATTAACTATTTGACCAATCTTCATAGTATTTTGATCTAAAAATGTTTTAACACTTTCATCAACATTTGCTCCATAGATACTATTACATAAAAATAGAATATCAACGTCCTCTGTTAAAGCGTTGTCAACAGTAATGGCTTGTGCACCTGTTACTTCAGCAATACAATCAGCAAGTTTTTTTGTATTACCTGTTTTTGTATAATATCGAATTGCAATTTTCATAGCATTTATTCTCCTTTCTATTTACATCGTCATAGTATTATATGATTGTGTAAATTAGTAAATACTTCTATTTTTGATAGGTATTTAACTGTTTATTTTTTCTGATATTATAAAAACCTAATTTAATTGTTTAAAATTTACTTATTAGTTATTTTATTTCTGAAAATTTATTTATAAAGCAACTTTGCTATAATTTTTATAAATAGATACTATATTTAATAGGTTTAATCGATAAAAATATATTTATATTGCGCCACCTCGTATCACTCTTTATAATAAATTTATAAACATAAGAAATCTAAGGGAAGAAAGAGCTATTTTTAATATATTTTATTTGCCTAGATTTCTTTTTTTTATAACAAAACAAAAGTAATAATGGGGTTATGTATGAGTAAAAATACGCCTATGTATGAAGACCATATTAGGTTAGGAGCAAAGATTGTTGAGTTTGCAGGTTATAAATTGCCAATTCAATATTCTTCACTAATAAAAGAACATCTAGCCGTAAGAAATGATGTGGGTGTATTTGACATCTCTCACATGGGAGAAATATTAATAGAAGGAGAATGTAGAAAGTTTGTTAATTATTTAATTTGTAATGATGTTACAAATTTAAAGATTGGCAAAATGAAATATTCTCCAATGCTAAATGAAGAAGGTGGAATTGTAGATGATCTATTAGTATATGCACTAAATGAAAAACAATTCTTACTTATCGTAAATGGCGCTAATATAGCAAAAGACCTTCAATGGATTATTGATCACAAAAAATATCGAGTACATATTAGTGATTTAAGTGATTCTTATGCACAAATAGCAATTCAAGGTCCTCATAGTAAACAACATTTACTTGAGCTACTAAAGGAAGAAGATCTTCCTTCTAAATATTACAGTTTTAAAGAAAATGTTGAAATCTTAAATCATAAATTACTAATTTCTAAAAACGGTTATACAGGTGAAGATGGTTATGAACTATTTGGTGATGGTGATTCTATTAAAGAAGTTTTTAATTATCTAGTTGACCATGGAGTTTCTCCCTGTGGACTTGGTTGTAGAGATACTTTAAGAATTGAAGCTGGAATGCCATTATATGGTCATGAAATGAGTGATGAAATATCTCCTCTTGATACCTCTCTTGAAATGTTCACTAAATTAGATAAACTAAAATTCATTGGTAAAGATGCATTAAAGAATAAAAATAAAGTTAGAGTTGGTTTAAAAAACCTTGATGGCGGTATTATCAGAGAAGATATGCCCATCTATGATGGTTTTGAAAAAGTAGGGTGTACCACTAGTGGAACCTTTCTACCATATCTTAATGGATCTTATGCTATGGCAATTATTAGAAGAAAAGTAGCACTTCCTGGAACCCAACTAAGGGTTAAAATTCGAGATAAATGCACTACTGTAGAAATTGTAGAACTACCTTTTTACAAAAGAGAAAAATAAATTAATAAATAATTATTAATAATATTGTAATAGTTATTTATTATTTAGATTTATAAAAAATATTTTGGAGGATTTTATGGAAAACGAATTATTATTTACAAAAACACATGAATGGATAAAATGGTTAAATGAAGAAAAAACAGAAGCTTATATTGGTTTAAGTAAATATGCCACTGAAAATCTTGGTGATATAGTTTATGTAAACATTGATAAGGAAAACGTTGAAAAAGGGGAGCAACTTGGAGATATTGAATCTGTAAAAGCTGTATCTGATTTATTCTCTCCTTTCACTGGATTAGTATCTCAAGTTAATGAAAAGGTATTAAATAATCCTGGATTAATTAACGTACAACCTGAGGACTTTTGGATTTGCAAGATAGTTGATATTAAAGATAGTGAAGAATTATTTACAAAAGAAGAATATGATAAATTAGAAAAGGAATAAATATGAGCTATGTAGTTTCTACAAAAGAAGAACAAGCTCAAATGTTAAAAGACATAGGTGTAAAAAACACTGAAGAGTTGTTTAATGATGTCCCTAAGTCTGTTCTCCTAAAAACTCCTTTAAATATTAAAGAAGGAGTTAGTGAGTTCGAAGTATTAAAAGATATGGAAAAGATTGCCTCTAAAAATAGATTGTTTAAATCTACTTTCAGAGGAGCTGGTAGTTATAAGCATCTAATACCAGAGGTAGTTAAACACCTTAGTTCAATTAGTGGCTTTTTAACCTCTTATACGCCATATCAAGCAGAAATATCCCAAGGTAATTTACAAGGAATGTTTGAATTCCAAAGTGAAATATGTAATCTATTTGATATGGATGTCTCAAACTCCTCTGTTTATGATGGTGCCTCTGCTGTAGCAGAAGCAATGTTAATGACACTTACAAATAAAAAGAATAAAATACTATTTTCAAAATCAATTAATCCTAATGTACAAGCAGTTATAAAAACTTATGCATTTGCAAGAAACGTTGAATTGATAGAAGTTCTTAGTAAAGATGGTTGTCTGGATATTGAGGACTTAACTTTAAAGATGAGTGAAGAAGTATCTGCAGTTATAATACAAAGTCCAAACTATTATGGACTTCTAGAAGACATTGAAGAAATTGTTAATATCTCTCATGAATTAGGTATTATGGTTGTTGAATCTGTTAACCCTCTAATAGCCCCACTTGTGAAATCTCCAGGATCTCTTGGTGTTGATATTGTTTGCGGTGAAGCTCAACCTTTAGGTTTAGATAGGGCATTTGGTGGCCCCTATGTTGGCTTTATGGCAACTAAGAAAGTTAATATGAGAAAATTACCTGGAAGAATTGTTGGCCAAACAGTTGATGAAGAGGGTAAAAGAGCCTATGTATTAACGCTTCAAGCAAGAGAACAACACATAAGAAGAGAAAAAGCATCATCTAGTATATGTACCAATCAAGCAAATTCAGCACTTAGATGTGTAATATATATGGGGGCAATGGGTAAACAAGGTCTTAAAGAAGTTGCAACCCAATGTATGAGTAAGTCTCATTATGCCTGCAACGAAATCTGCAGAATTGAAGGATACAGTTTAAAATATAGTGGTGAATTTTTTGATGAATTTACCATCCATACTCCCTACGATATTGATGAAATTAACAATAGATTGAGGAAACTGAATATTGAAGGTCCCTTAAGATTATCAAAATGTTCAATGCTTGTTTGTGTAACCGAAGCTACTTCAAGAGAAGAAATTGATGAATTTATTTCAATTTTAAAGGAGGTTTCTAGATGGAGTTAATATTTGAGAAATCAGTTGCTAACCATAGATGTACACTTCTTCCTAAACTTGATGTACCCCTTTATGAGATTGATAAAAGCGTAGCTAGGGATACACCTTTTGATTTACCAGAAATAGCTGAAATTGATTTAGTTAGACACTATACAAAACTTAGCAAAGAAACATTTGGTATTGATGATGGTTTTTATCCTTTAGGTTCTTGTACAATGAAATATAATCCTAAAATTAATGAAACTGTAGCCTCTTTAAAAGGCTTTACAGATATAAGTCCTATTAGTTCTCCTGAAGATGTTCAAGGAGCCCTTCAGGTATATTATGAGAGTGAACAAGTCCTTTGTGAAGTTACAGGTATGGATCACATAAGTTTTCAACCAGGAGCTGGTGCTCATGGTGAATTTAGTGGACTATTAATAATTAAGAAATATCATCAAAGTCGAGGTGATTTTAATAGAAATAAAATCATTATTCCTGATAGTGCTCATGGAACTAATCCAGCTAGTGCTGCAATGAATGGTTTTAAAGTAATAACAATTCCTAGTAAAGATGGTCTTGTTGATTTAGATGAATTAGATAAAGTATTAGATGATACTGTAGCAGGACTTATGCTAACAAATCCTAATACCCTAGGTTTATATGATAGTGGTATTCTTGAAATTACTAAGAAAGTACATTCTTATGGAGGTCTTTGTTACTATGATGGTGCAAACTTAAATGCCATTATGGGAGTCTGTAAACCAGGTGCAATGGGATTTGATTGTATTCATCTTAATCTTCATAAAACCTTTTCAACCCCTCATGGTGGTGGTGGACCTGGAGTTGGAGCATGTGGCTGTAGAGATTTTTTATATCCCTTCTTAATGAATCCTAGAATAATTAAAACCAATAAGAATGAATATGCATTTGAAGAGAGTGGTTTAAGTGTAGGTAAAGTTACTGCTTTTTATGGAAATTTTTTAATTGTTGTTAGAACTTTAACTTATTTAAAACATTTAGGCTGTAATGGATTAAGAGAAGTAAGTGATAATGCAGTATTAAATGCAAATTATCTTAGAGTAAAACTTAAAGATACCTTTAATGTGGCATTTGATAAAATTTGTATGCATGAATTTGTTTTAGATTTGAGTTCTTATAAAGAAAAATATGGAATTAGAGCTATTGATATTTGTAAGCGAATGATTGATTTTGATATGCATCCACCAACGATGTATTTCCCTTTAATAGTTCATGAGGCACTTATGTTTGAACCAACAGAAACTGAAGGAAAACAGACATTAGATAAAGTTGTTGAAATATTAAAGAATATAGCAATTGAAGCAAAATCGGGTAGTGTTGATTTAACAAAAGCTCCTTATACTAAGTCCTATAAAAGAATGGATGAAGTTAAAGCTGCAAGAGAACCCATATTGAGATATGTGCATGAAAAATAATAATCTTACAAAGATAAAATATTATGAAAGTACTGTCTTTGATCCCTACTTAAACTTAGCCATGGAAGAAAAACTTATGGACTCTTATGAAAAAGGGACCTTAGTTTTCTATCTATGGCAAAATAAGAAAACTGTAGTAATTGGTAGAAATCAATGTGCAAAGGATGAGTGTAATTTATCATTAATGCAAGAGAATGATGTTAAACTTGCAAGGCGCTCTTCCGGTGGTGGAGCAGTTTATCATGATATAGGTAATTTGAATTTTACATTTATTACAGATATTCAAAATTTTGATACTAAAAGCCAATTAAATATAATAACTGAAACCTTAAATTCTTTTGGACTTGATTGCTATTTTAGTGGAAGAAATGATTTATTAATCGACGAATATAAAATTAGTGGTCAAGCTTATTTAAAGGCTAAAGATCTAATTTTGCATCATGGAACACTTATTGTTGATGTAAATATTGATGACTTAGGTAAATACTTAAAAAAAGATTGTGATAAACTAAAAATACATGGAGTTCAAAGTCATAGTCAAAGAGTTAGAAATATAAAAGATTTTAACAATGACTTAACTGTTGAAACAATAAAAATTGCTCTAAAAGGAAATATTGCAAAAATATATAATTTACCTTTAGTTGAATGTGAATTAATTAAAGCAGATGTAAATAAATATAGTTCAGATAAATGGCTTTATAGAATATGCTCTAATGGGAAAAGAATTAAAAGACGTTTTTCCTATGGCTTAATAGATCTTAATTTTGAATTAAAAAACAATGTTATAGTATCTATAATTATTAATAGTGATTTAATGGATGTTCTATTAATTGAGGAAATAAAAGATCAGTTAATTGGTAGAAAGTTTGATGCCAACTTAGTAGATTCTTTTCATTTAAGTAATGAGAAAGTTGCCTCAGATATAAGAGTATTAATAGGAGAAAATATATTATGTTTGACCTAATTATTATTGGAGCGGGACCTTCAGGTTACACTGCAGCTTTTGAAGCAAAATATTTAAACAAGAGTGTTCTTTTAATTGAAAAAAATGAATTAGGTGGAACCTGTTTAAATGTAGGTTGTATTCCAACTAAATCTTTACTCCATAAAAGTGAAGAATATTATAATGCTCTTAATTTAAGTGACTTTGAGGTTAAAGTTAAAGATAGTTTTTATAAAACACTCATGTCTTATAAAGAATCTGTAATTGATAAGGAAAAGAAAGGTCTAGCTTATTTAATAAAAAAGAATGAAATAACATATGTAAAAGGTATCGCTGTTTTAGTTGATAAACATACAGTTAAAGTAGAGAATATAGAATACAACGGAGAGAACATACTACTATGTACAGGTTCTATTCCTTTAATTCCAAATATTGAAGGAATTAACAATTGTGTTTTTAGTGATGAAATTCTTTCGATGGATTATAGCAAAATAGATAATATAATCATAATAGGAGGAGGTTTTATAGGAGTTGAAATAGCTACTATTTTTTCGAATCTAGGGAAAAGTGTAACTATT
>JAENWY010000105.1 GCA_016649775.1 Spirochaetaceae bacterium | reverse complement strand
TCCATTTTCTATCAATGGTAGCAATATCATATCCAGGTAGTTTTTTACCACAATAAGTACATTTGTTTTTATCTCTTTTATAAAGCTCTACATATATATAGAGAGATGTAGGATTATTTTCCAAATCTTCATTTAATTTTATAGATTTAATTTTAATATTCTTGACACCAATCAGTTGTTTTATTCTTCTCCAAGACATTAGTTATCCTTCTTTGTGTTGTTTTATTAACCTATAATAGTAGATAACTGATGTCTCTTTCAATAAAAAGCTCAAAAAAATAAACTAATTACTACTTGGTCTTTAACTACTTTCTATCACTTTTATATACCCTAGCTAAAAATTATATCCACACAAAGCCATGAAGAACCAAAATTAAATATGTTTTTACTTCTTTATAACTTATTGTATCACAGAAGTTAAATTATACAATAGAAGATTTTGCAAATGCTAAATAATTAATTTATTATTTCCTTTTTTCAGGACTTTAAAGTCTTTAAGTCAATATCCACTTTTTCTAAATAAATCATATGATATGTTTATAAGTTTAATTAATCTTTTACGATTATAAAGTTTAATTATTATACCGAGTGAATTTACTATAATAGCCCAATATTCACAACTTAAGCTCATTACGTGTGTTTCTGAGGATAGATATCCTACATTAAAGCAATGAATAAACTGTTATTACATAAAAGATTTACCAGTTATTCTTTAAGTTGTGAGCATTGATAATAGCCTATAAAAACATTGAAAATATTATAAAAGATAGGCTACAAAAAACAAAAACCCCTAAAGTAATTATTTGTAGCCAATGACTAATTTCTGCTCTTTCTGGTTAATCTAAAAATGAGAGAAATAACTAGATTCAAATTTCTTAATATTTTTCTTTTCAAATACGGTCTAATTTGGATTAGCTACATCAGGCTTTCTAACTGCAATAATAATGGTTGAATAATTTTCTGATATAATTGGAATAAAAAAAAATAGAATCTATCGGATTTTGATATTATATTTTATTTATAATGGTTTAGTAATATAAATGAAATTTAATTATGTTTTTTATCTAACTTATTGTATAGTTTTATTATTTTTCTATTCTTATCCTTGTTACTCTTATATATTAAGTGTATTTTATACATATAGGAGATGATTAATAATATGGAAGAATTCGATTTTCTAGTTTCGAAGAATGAAGTGTTAAAAAAATTATTTGCACATTGTCCTGAAGATATCAAGATGAATCAGACTATAGAACTTTTTCCTAAAGGTTCCACCTTAATAGAGAAAGGCAAAGAGATTAATTCTGTTTTTATATTATTATCAGGAGGTTTTGATGTCTTCAAAGAAGATGATAAATATAATAATTTAACATTCCTATCAAATCAAGCACCTGCTTTTGCTGGTGTCTTAGAAGCCATTAGTGGACATAAAATAGCTAATGCAAGTGTAAGAACTAATTCAGAAAGTATAGTTGTAATTTATTCTTTAAAGGATTTTAAGAGTTGGATTGAAAGTGATTTTTCAACTTATAAACTTATCTTTACTATTTTTACTCAGGATATGTATCACAATTTAAGTGAGAAATTTGAATTTAATTCACAACATGGTAAAAATTTTATTATGAATTACTTATCTACTACTTATAGAAATGATATTCTATTAAATGGTGAAATTATAATTGCATATAGTAGTGAAATTCTGTCTAAAAATTTAAATATGCATGAGGATAGTTTTAAAAATAATATTGAATGGTTATTGAGGGATCACTTAATCAGTATGGCAGAAGATAAAATTATTATTAATAAACAACAATTAGGAAGAATAGAAAGTTTCTTAATTCATAATTCACAACGATAGTATTTGTATTATATATAATTATATTAGCTAAATTTTATTTATCTAAATTAAACATTTGAGCTAATAACTCTGTTCCCGTTTTTGTTTTAAAAATCTTTTCTTTAATTGATTTAATTCTTTTCTGCATTTTCTTCAAAGATATTTACAATGAAGTCTGCTTCAACGAGAATTTGATATTCTATATTATCAATGGTTGAATATGTGTGATGATGAGAGACTACATGGGTCTATTGTCAATCTGTCGGGAATTGGCATTATGCATTTAATTCATTTCCTTTAAAATCTCTTGGTAATCTAAAAATAGTAGGTTCAGGTAGCGTTACCTGTTTAGGTATTCTTCTCTTCCTCTTGCTAGGACTGTAGTTATTAGTGGATGGTATTTGCCTTGGAATTAATGGATGGGTGTGTTCTCATATCAAGAGAGCAAAATAGTCAAAGCTATATAAGCCAAAACTCATTCGACGTTGATTCTTGATCCATGCGTTAAGACCTTCTATTCGTCCTGATGAAACATGATAGATTCTTTTCTACGTTGAAAACATCCCTGTAGTAATCTGATTTTTTAAACAAGTTCTTATACAGAATCTATCACAATGTTTAAATTAGTGTTTTTGTTAATACCCTTCTTTTCTTACCCCTAATTAGTATACAAAGCTACTTGAATCAAACTAACAATAATTATTGAAATTATTTTATTCCTGTTCCTTAACACGTCTCTGTATATTTAGTTTTTATTAATTTTTGTTATTTAATAAATGCTCTGAGAGTTGTAAATAGACTATTTACATCAATCGGTTTTAATAGATGGGCATTCATTCCAACTTTAAGAGATTTATCGATATCTTCTTTGTATGCATTAGCAGATAAAGCTATAATAGGAATATGTTTATCAAATTTTCTAATTTCTTTAGTAGCTTCGATTCCGCCCATAATTGGCATTCTGATATCCATAAGAATAGCATCAAATTTGTTTTCTTTTAATTTCTGAATTCCTATTCTACCATTTTCTGCTACAATGGTTGTAATATTTTCTCTGTGTAATATTTTTTCAATTATGATGATATTTAGGTAATTGTCTTCACAAATCAACACTTTTTTACCACAGAGTTTTTTGCTTATCTGTTTTTTCCTTTTATCTATTTCTAGCCTATTTTCAGACTTAGATAATTCTTTTAATGGTAATTTAATAATAAAAGTAGTTCCCTTATTTAATTTGCTTTGACACTCGATTGTACCCCCAAGAAGTTCTGTTAAATTTTTAGCAATTGATAATCCTAAACCAGTACCACCTTCTGTTGATGAATTCTGATTTAACTCTGTAGAAAATTGTTCAAACATATGTTTTTGGAATTCATGACTCATCCCAAAACCATTGTCTTTAATTATGAATTCAAAAAATGGTTTTGGATCATTAATATATTTAATAATAAAATCAACCTTTCCATTTTTTTGAGTATATTTAATTGCATTACTTAATAGATTTATTATAATTTGATTGAATCTAATTGGGTCAGTCTGTACAAATTTGGGATGGTCATCTTTTATAATATTAAAGTTAATATTTTTTTCATCCGCCCTAGCTTGAACCATAAAAACAATTTCATTTAGATTCTTATCTATATCTATTGTATTCTTTTTTATTTTTATTTTGCCTAGTTCTATGCTTTGCATATCTAGTACGTCATTTAATAATGTTAATAAAAATAAACTACTTATTTTAATTTTTGAAAAATAGTCTGTTAATAAAAGATTATTTGATTCTTCTATTCCAAAAGTTGAAATACCTATTATTCCATTAAGAGGTGTTCGCATATCATGTGACATGCTTGCAAGGAATTTTGATTTAATATTGTTTGCTTCTAGAGCTTTTTCCATTGATTCAGAAAGTTTATTTTTTATAGCTGTAGATTCTTTTGTAATAGAAGTTATATCTGAACATAAAATAAAGAAGATACCTTTAGAACGATCAATTTCTTTAATAATTAAATTTTTTCTCTTTCCATTATTTAAATCGATGTAAAATCTATTCTCTTGGTTAGCAAAATATTTACCATATGTTAATGCTTGCCTTGCTGCTTTAACTTTTTCAGTTTGTATAGAGTCTTCTAAGAGAATATCTACAAATTGCTTTACTTTCATTCGTTGAGTAGTTTGTGAAAAATTAAAATCTAGGACGTCAATATTATTCATTCGTAAGAAAGAACAGTTATCTAGAATTAAATCAACTTTGGCAATGAAATCGTATTCATTGCTAGAAATTGTATTAACAAGAGTTTTTAAATCCATTTCTTCAGTTATATCTTTGGATAATATTACTAATTCAGGGTGATTGTTTTTAGGATTAGTTAATAAGTTAAAACTAATTCTTATAATAGCTACAGGTCTATCATAGCCTTTAAAAGTAAATACTAGGGATGGAATATTAGTCTTTTCAGATATGTTAATCAAATTTTTAGTGTTAAAGAAATCTGAAAATTCTTTTTTTTCTTCTAAATATAACATTTGGTTTTTGATTTTATTAACAAGGGCGTTTAAATCATTAATATCAATATTCTTAAGGAATGGTTTGGCGCTATTAAATTCAATTATTGATTCAGTTTTTAGATCTAATTTCGCGTAAGAATAGAAATTCTCACTGCTAATATTATTAATAGTATTGTTATATATTTTTTTAAGTTCAATTTCCTTATTTTTTGATTCACTAACATCTTCTATTGTACATATAATGTCTATGATTTTTTTATTGTTATCAACAAGAACATTTTCATATATAGATAAATATTTCTTTATATTTTTACTATTATCTATAGCTAATGTTTGATTTGACGGAATTTTTGTTTTTAGAATCTTCTTTTCAATAATCTCTCTGTTTAGAAGAGCATCAGAAATATCATTTATTTCATAACTTTTTTTTCCTAAAACATTTATTTCTTTTAAATTAAATAGTTTTAAGAAAGCTGAGTTAACTCTCTTAAATCTTAAATCAATATCTTTGATGTAATATGCTGAGTTAGTATTGTTGAATACAAATTCCATCTCAGATTCATTGTCCTCAAGTTTATCATATAAAGTTTTAATTTTTGGTAAATCATTAACATAACCAATTAAACCTACCGTCTTATTGTTATCCTTTAAAGGCGCTTTAATAAATTGAGTATATTGTAGGGTATCATTAAATCGATTATTTTTATAAATTTCAGAGATCTCTTTTTTAATTTTTAGAGCTTTTTTATCTTCTTCTAAAATTTCATTAGCCAAATCTTTATCAAAAATTTCAAAATCTGTTTTGCCTATTACTTCTAAAAAATTATTAATTTTAAAAAATTTTAGAAATGCTTTATTTAATCCTAAATATTTTCCTTCTAAATCTTTAAAAAAAATAGGAGAAGGATAGCTATTAATAACTGACTCTAACCTATCTATGTATTGCACTTGATTTTTGTAAATAGGTGCTGATATGTTAGCTTTTATAATAAAAGCTAACACTGTTATTTTTCCATTTTTGTTTGAATTAATTCTTCCCTCTTGTGTGACTTCAATTAGAGACTTATCAAAACAAATAAGATGATGGGTTATGCTATAGTGATTTCTATTAATTAACCCTTCTTGAATATTTTTTAATACTTTCTCTCTTTCCTCGATTGGTATTATATTAATCAAACAATTTTCAAACAGTGACAATACTTTATCTTTATTTTTATATCCACTAAGCAGTAACACATCCTCAGAAATATTCTGAATTTCTAATTTTTCAGATAAATTAAATTCAAGGGTTCCCCCAAAATCAATAAAATTGTCTTCTTTTGTAGTTTTTAGCATTGTGTTGAGAATAGAAAAAGTTACACTCTTAATTATTAAATTATTATTAGAACCGTCTAGAATTAGGGAAAGACTTAATTCTATACTATGATTTATATTTGAATTAGTAAAATTCTTAATAAAAATGATAACATTAAAAATATTTGATGAAATTTCAAAACCTTGAGAATTTGTAATTTCATAAGAAAATGGTTCGGTTGAGTCGTATATTTTCATAAATGGCATATCAAAAAGATTATTTAATCCACATACAATATTATTGTCTTTAAATCCTGTGATAATAATATTCTCATCTAGGAAAGATGATAACTTTAAGTTTGTCTTGTTACTCAAAAATTCATTAATACAACTTTTGGCTAATTCAATAGAATTGTTAATGTTAGTTTTCAATTTAATAGTCTATCCTTAAATTTATAAATACATGGATATAATAACATAGTTTTAGAAAAAAAGAAAAAAAGATAATTAAAACAGAACTTATTTAATGATAAAACCTTTAAAAAATTCATAATTTTTGAATAAAAATACAATAAATGGATAAAAAAATCCTTAAAGTAATAAATTACTAAAAGGATTTTGAATTTGGGCCCACCAGGACTTGAACCTGGGACCCACGGATTATGAGTCCGTTGCTCTAACCAACTGAGCTATAGGCCCGATGTTATTTGCATCAATAAAAAGTGCAATTAACGCTTGATTTTATATCATATTCTAATACATTAGGCAAGTACTATTTAAAAAGTTTTTTAACTAATACTTAATCAGATATTATTAATTAGTCATATCATAGGGCCAAGACATGATTCCACCAAGATCGTATATCTCTGTATAGCCTAAATTGACTAATTCATTAACAGCCATTCTAGATCTAGCACCGGAACGGCAATATATTACAATTTTAGCATCTTTAGAACTAAATGCTGAGGAAGCCTTGCTACCAATTACATCAAGTGGAATATTTTTGGCTGTTGGAATATGAGAGAAATCATACTCTTCTTGTGTTCTTACATCGATTAAATAGAAATCTGCTTTTTCATCTATCATCTTTTTTGCATCTTGTGCTTCAATATTATGGTATTTTGCCATTGTTTGTTCATCCTTGTTATCAATTTTTTTTATTTCTTTATTTCCACTAGCAAAAAGCATAGAGGAACTAATTATCATAAGTAATAGTATAGTTGTAGTAAATCTTTTCATTATTTTGTCTTTTTATATGGCCAATTATTAATTGAACCTAAATCGTATACTTCGGTGTAACCCATTTTTATAAGTGCTTTTGCAGCTTGTTTTGATCTACTACCTGATTGACAATAGACTACAATAAAATTTTCCTTATCAGTAAAGGTGGCCTCTGCAACTGTATTAATATTAGAAACTGGAATATTTTTTGCACCTTTAATATGGCCACTACTATATTCTGAAGGAGTTCTTACATCTACAAGGGCAAACACTTCTTTTTCATCTTGCCATTCTTTAACACTATCTGCTTCAATAGAATGATAGGTTGCACCATTAGGGCCTTTAATATTTGATTTGTTTTTTACTACTAGATAAAAGATTACTGCTAGCGCTACGGTTAAATAAAAAGTTGTATTTAATGCCATTGTTGTTTCTCCATTTGTTTTATGTTTATAAGTTTAATATATATAAAATTATTAAAAGTTTGTGTGAGTTTGTTACTTATCATAATTTTTGTTCATTTATTTAAAAAAATATGCTAAACTCTATAAAGTTGAGGAGAAAAATTTATGAAAAAGAAAATATTTTCTGTAGTTGCTCTATCTTTATTTACAGTAGCTTCTTTGTTTGCAGGTGATTTTGGCTTTGTGTTTGGTGGTTTAGGTCAACACCCTGATTATTTAGGTGGAATCATTCCAGTTTATTATAATGTTGGTGTAGGATACAAGGGTATTACTCTATTAGAAGATAATACAACTGAATTCCAATTTTTAGTTGGTGGTGGATTATCACAAAG
>JAENWY010000016.1 GCA_016649775.1 Spirochaetaceae bacterium | reverse complement strand
TTTAAGTGAATTCAATTTAATTAATAAAAAAATGAGTGATCACAATATTAGACGATAAAGTGATCACTCTAAAATAAATACTATGGAAGTATTACTTTAATAATTCAGCTATAGCAGTTGTTAAGGTTGTCTTAGAAATTGATCCTGTAAATCCATTAACAATTTCACCTTTATCATTTAAAAGTATTGTTACAGGAATGCTATTTGTATTAAAAATATAACTTAAATAGCCTGGATCTAATACAATTAAGGTATCTTTATCTGTAAAATAACTATCAACAAATTTATTTAAAGTAGTTTCTGTTTCTCGAGTTCCATCAAAACTATCAAAGAAAATGAATGTTACCTTATCCTTGTATTCTTCTCTAGTCTTAACAAATTCTGGCATTTCAGCTTTACAAGGGGGGCACCATGATGCAAATAGATTTATTACAACAGGTTTTCCTTTTGGAACTACTTTCCAAAATGTTGACTCTGTTCCATCAAGCATTTTGATTGGAATATCAGGCATTAGTGAACTATTATCAGTTGAACTCACAGCTTCTTTAGGAGCATCAGTAGTTGCTACTAAACTTGTATTTTCTTCTATAGTTGGAGAAGTTTCAGATTGATTATCTACTTTTTTAGCAGTATCTACAGGACTCTTTACTACTTCAGTATTTAATTTTGAATCATTTTCTTCATTTGCATTTAAATTAGCATTTGCGATTATCTTTTCAACCTTTTCACTTTTAACATTAGGTACAAAACTTGTAGTTGGAGCATCTACTTTTAAATAGTTATATGCAACTGAAGCTAAAGCAAATACTACAATTATAGCAATAATTAATACTATTGATTTCTTTTTATTATCCATCTTTTTTTCCTTATATAAATAATTGAGCAGGAGAATATCCAAGACTCATTAAAATTCCCATTGCAAGTAATAGTAATCCACTAACTAATGTTACTATTTTATAATGTTTTTTTATAAAACTAAAAGCGCCTTCTAATTGTTTTAATAATATTGCAGAGAGTAAAAAGGGTATTCCAAGACCCATTGAATATGCAAATAAAGTAAACACACCCTGTGTTAAAGTATCACTATTAGCCGCTAGCATTAATGCAGAGCCTAAAAAAGGACCAGTACAAGGAGACCAACCTATGGCAAATACTATTCCAAATAATAATGATGAAAACACACTAAGACTCTTTGTATTCATTCTAGGTTTATAAGTATTTTCTAAGAATGGTAAAAATTTTAACCCCAAAAAACTTAAAGCAAAAATAATTACAATTATACCCCCCACTCTATTTATTATATCTAAATGCTCATTTAAGTAAGTTCCTAAAAAACTAGCACTAGCACCTAAAGCAACAAAAAGGAGAGAAAAACCTATAATAAAAGAAATGCTATTAATAATTAAATTATTATTCGGTTCTTTTTGAGAGTTACCATTTATACTACCTCCTGCAAGATATCCGATATATAAAGGTATCATAGGAAGGACACAAGGACTAATAAAACTCAGTAGCCCTTCTAGAAATGCAGTAATGTATGCCATTTAATTCAACTCCTATTGAATAAATATAGATTACATCTATAAATAAGAACAGTGACTTTATCACATTTTAAACAAAACACTATCTTTACTACTAAAAATCTAGTTTTTATAAGGTTTTTATATTATATTTAAAATTATGGCTAAGACAAAAAAGATAAAACTCCCCCCAATGGAAAGATTTGATAACTATTATACAACTTATTATAAAGATAGATGGACTACATTAAAAGAAGCACTCCTTGTAAAATCATCTCCTATTGAATTAAAAGAAGAATTGCTTAAACCCTATTATATGGATGAAGCTTCAATTATTTGTGCTAAACTATTAGATGTACAAAAAGACGATTTAGTACTTGATATGTGTGCTGCTCCTGGTGGAAAAACACTTATATTAGCTTCAGAATTAAAAGGTTCTGGCCTTTTAATTAGTAATGATAGATCTTCAAAAAGAAGAGCTAGATTACATAATGTTATAAATGACCATTTAAAACCTGAATATCAAGTTAATATAAAAGTTAGTGCACATGATGCTAGTAAATGGGGAATATTTGAAAAGAATATTTATGATAAAATTCTTTTAGATGCACCTTGTTCTAGCGAAAGACATGTACTAGCCACTCCATCAGCTCTTGAGATGTGGTCACCAAATAGACCCAAGCATTTAGCAATACAACAATTTGCTATGCTAGCCTCTGCTCTTGATGCGGTTAAACCTGGTGGATTAATTCTATATTCAACATGTGCAATTACACCTCAAGAAGATGAAGAAGTTATTGAAAAATTATTTAAAAAAAGAAATGGGAAATTTACATTAATTGATTTTGATGCACAATTCACAGAGAAAAGAAAATATGGACAGATTATATTACCAGATACCTCAAAGGGTAAAGGTCCTCTATATTTTTGCTTAATAAAAAAAACAGAGGATAATAATGAGTAAAGTAAGTATTGTAAAATGTGACTCTTATGATAGAGAAAAAGTTTATCAAGCTGTAGTAAAAGCATGTGAACATTCATCCTTTCCAGAAGTTCAAGGTAAAAAGATTTTAATAAAACCAAATATTTTATCTGATAGCCCAAGTGAAAAAGCTATTACAACTAATCCTGAAATACTAAGAGCAATGATTAAGTATGTTAAAACTAAAGGTGCTACATCAATTGTTGTAGGTGACTCTCCAGCTCTTCATAAACATGGACTAAAACCAACTAAAAGTGGACTCTATCAAATTTGTGAAGAAGAAGGAGTTGAATGGGTTAACTTTCTAAAAGGAAATTTTAAAATAAAACTACCTATATTAGAAAAAAAGATAACTCTTACAAGTACTATTAATGACATAGATTTACTTATAACACTACCTAAATTCAAAACCCATGAGTTGATGATTACAACAGGAGCACTTAAAAATCAATTTGGATTAGTTCCAGGTTTTCATAAAAGCCCACAACATGTAAAATATCCTCGTCGTGATGATTTTGCAAAACTAATTTGTGGCATTCATACACAATCAAAAGCTGCTTTTGCACTTATGGATGCTATTATTGGTATGGAAGGATCTGGTCCTGGAAATGGAACACCAAGAAATATTGGCATATTAATTGCTAGTAATGATCTATTAGCCGTTGATATTGCTCAAGCAACTATTATGGGCCATAACCCTATGGATATACCTGTAATTAAATGTGGAATTTTAAATAAAATTAGTGATACAACTAAATTTGAAGATATGGATTACACTGATATAAATGCCAATGATATTATTTTAGAAGATTACAAAAGAATTAATCCTAACAAAAAAAGCAATAACGGGGATAGAGTAAAACCAACTTTTATACCTGAAAAGTGTATTCTTTGTAAAAAATGTATAAACATTTGTCCGGCATCAGCACTTTCTCTTGTTAATAAAAAAATTATTTTAAATGAAGATAAATGTGTTATGTGCTATTGTTGTCATGAAGTTTGTCCAGCTGAGGCTATTGAAATAAGAAATTAGTTCTTTAACATAATTATTAGTTATTTAGTCATCTTATTGTAATATCAGGTGCCATTTTATTTGTTACTACTATTAAATTAAGTTAATTATTACACACTTTATAGTTATTTTGTAGCTTAATCAATGTCTAGCAGTTTTAATCAATTGTTTTTGCACGCATTACTAAAAGTTTAAAAATCTAAAGTTTTATTTTTTATTCTGTGATATAGTGCCTAAGACTTTATAGTTATAGAGGTAGTTTGTGATAGATTTGAAAAATGAATTAAATAATGAACAATATTTGGGAGCTTCTACCATTGAAGGTCCTGTACTTATTATTGCTGGTGCGGGTTCTGGTAAAACAAGAATGCTTACCTATAGAATTGCGCATATGCTAGAAAGTGGTATTGATGCAAAAAATATACTTGCTCTAACATTTACAAATAAAGCTGCCACAGAAATGAGTGATAGGATTGATCAATTAACCAAAACAAAACAAAAAAATCTTAGTAGTACTACCTTTCATTCATTTGGACTTGGATTGTTAAAACAGCATATTCAACACCTTGGATGGAAAAACAATTTTACCATCTATGATGCAACTGACAAAATTACATTAATTAAACAAGTAGTACTTAATATTGGAATTCCTCTTGATTCAGTGGATGTTAGAGAATTAGGAGAAATGATTTCTAAAGTTAAGACAAATAGAGCTATAATTACTGAAAAAACAGGAGAACAAACTAAATTAATAATTAGTGAATATGAAAAACATTTAAAAGCATATAATGCTGTTGATTTTGATGATTTAATTGTAAAGCCTCAAGAAATATTCGTGAAGTTTCCTGATATTCTTGATAAAACGGCTAATCAATTTCAATATATTTTGGTTGATGAATTTCAAGATACATCTATTTCACAGTACAATTTAATTAAAGACTTAGCTAAAAAGTCTAGAAATCTTTGTGTAGTTGGAGATGATGATCAAAGTATTTATTCTTGGAGAGGAGCTAATTACCAAAATATTGTTATGTTTGAACAAGATTTTCCTGAAAGAAAAGAAATAATGTTGGAGAGAAACTATCGATCAAGTAAAACAATATTAGAGGCAGCTAATAATCTAATAATCAACAACAAAGAAAGAAAAGAAAAAAAGCTTTGGACGGAATCAAATAAAGGTGCATCTATATATTTAATGCACCCTTCAACTGGAGAACTTGAAGCCTCTCTTGTAACACAACAAATTATTGATCAACACCTAAGTGAAAATAGATCATTAAGTGACTTTGCTATATTATCAAGAACCAATGCACTAATTCCTTCATTTGAGGCAGCTCTTATGGAAAGGGATATCGAAACCAGAGTTACAGGAACTCAATCTCTTTTTGATAGAAAAGAAACAAGAGATATAATTAGTTATTTGAAGGTTATAGCAAATCCGGATGATGATGTAAATCTTTTAAGAATTATTAATACACCAAGAAGAGGTATAGGTAGAATAACTGTTGAAAAACTAAGGAAACTTGCTGATAATCGAAATATGTCCCTATATAGCTCCTTGTGTTATATGGCCACTTCTACGGATCCTTCTATAAAAGAAGGAACAAAGAAGAAATTAATTAAGTTCATGGAATTAATTGAATACTATACACGTAAATTTGAAGACGAAGAAGGCCAAAGGAATCAAGTATTACGTATGCTTATTAAATCAATAAATTATAGAGACTATTTAATAGAACTAAATGATACGGAAAAAGCCGTTAATTTTAAATTAAAGGGTATTGATATTTTATGTGGGATGCTTGCAAAATGGGAAAGAAATCCTTTTAATAAGGATAAAGATATGCAAGCATGGATTAATCGTATTGCCTTAATTGGAAAAGAAAATCAAGAAGATAATAAAGGAGCTGTAAACTTAATGACAATGCATGCTTCTAAAGGTCTTGAATTTGATACAGTGTTCCTTGTAGGAATTGAGGATCATATTATTCCAAGCCAAAGAAGTTTAGAAGAAGATCCAAAAAACATTGACGAAGAGCGAAGACTTTTCTATGTTGCTATAACAAGAGCAAAAAGAAAATTAATAATTAGCTCTTGTAGAAAAAGACAAAGAGGTAAAGATTTAATTCTAAGCCTACAATCTCGATTTATTGATGAACTACCACCAGCATTAATAGATGAACAAGATCCAAACAAAATTGCTTCTACAACAGAGATAAAAAGTGGATTTAGTGCACTTAAAGAAAGACTAGCTAGAATGCAACAAAACAATGAAAAATAAAAAAATATGGAGACATACAATATGAATAAAAAATTTGTAGAAATTACAAACAAAGCTCTTTCAAATAAAATATGGGAGTTTTTAGGAACAAACGACATCTTTGCCTTAGATATAGATATGACAAGATATTATATTTATTGTTCTAATACTGAAATTCCTTTATCAATTAGAATAATGAAGGGTATTGACGGCTTAAAAAGTTTAACTTCTTTATTTGAATTTGATGATGAACCAAAGAATGAATTAGAAAACTTTGAAAGTTTTATGACTTTAAATTGCATGGAATTAAATTTATTCTTGCCAGTTGATATGGATGAGGCAACAAAAGCTGAAATCCTTAACCAAGGATTTGAAATTGATGAAAATTCATATAATCCTTTATATTCAGTAGCAGAAAAGAATACACTACGCCGTAATTTAATAGATGAAGAAGAAGTAGTTTTTGGTAAGATTTTAGAAGCTCTAATTAAGTCAAAAACTTATTTTTCTAAATTTGGTAAAATTTCAGCAACTACAACTTTCCAACCTTGGTTTGATTCTTTAAATTTAGAAGATAGTGATAAAATTGATTATATACCTTGTGCAAAAATTGATAACGAAAGCATTTCTTTTTCTCCAGAACCCTTTGATTGGTTTGACTTAGCTCCAAAAAAAGATAATGATCCTGTTATTGAAGTTCCCTCTGTACTTGTTGAAGAAGTCAAAAAAGAAAAAAAGAATTATGGTGAGGTTTTTGATTTTACCATATATCTTTTACCTGCTCCTTATACTACAAAAGAAGGGGGAAAACCTCAATATCCATATTGTTTCCTTCTTAGAAATATTAAAACAATGGAAATTGTTGATTTGAAGTTGGGTTTTCATTTAGAAAATGAGATGAAAGCTTATCCTTTAATTATTTTAGACCTATTTGCAAAAAATCATAGACCAGATGCTATCCATACTTATGGAAGTAGATCATTTAATTATTTGAAAGGAGTATTAAAAGGTACTGACATTAAAATTATTAAAGATGACGCTGACGATAAATATATGGACTTTGCTCTTCAATTACCGCATTTACTACAAAACGGCGGACAGCCTGTAGTTAAAGCCGAAGATAAAGAAGAACATAGTTGCAGTTGTGGAGACCCTCATGGCGAGGGAAATGTAGGAGGCGGTTGTTGCGGACACCATGATGAAAATCATGTTTGTAAATGTGACAATCAAGAAAAAGAAGAAGATACAATTAAAAAAGATGAAGAAAGTTTAGTCGATTATGGTAAAAATGGAGGCTCCTGTGAAGGAGGAAGTTGTTGCTGTTAATTAACTAAAATAATTGCTTTTAAAAGATAACAATCATTATTGACTGTTATCTTTTTTTTCTTTTTTTTTATAAATCAAGAGAATATATAGCACCTTCAAAATTATCTAATATAATAACATATTTATCTAATGTTGGCTTCTTAACTATATTCGTTGAAAAAATTAAATTATCAGCTTGTAAAGGAAGACCTATTTCAGATAATTTAATTTTTCTTTTATGTTTTGTGAAATTTAAAATAACCAGTAAAGCTTCATCTTCTGAAGTTCTTAAGTAACAAATTAAATTATCATCATGAACATCAATTATTGTAATATCACCAGTAATTAGAGTTTCATGGGTTTTTCTTAGCTCAATAAATTTTTTATAAGAACTGTATAACGAATTAGTTTTATTTTTTTGTACTTCTACACTGTTTTCTTCTTTGTTAGCTAATGGTAAATAAGGAGTAACTTTTGAAAAACCGGCATTTTTTTCTAAAGTCCAAAGCATAGGAGATCTAGCACCATCACGGCCTCTACTAGAAAACATATGTTTTCTTCCAATAATATCGACAGCTCTATTTCTACTAACACTAGAGTCTTCCATTCCCAACTCTTCACCATAATAGATAAAAGGGGTGCCTTTCTGTGTTAATAAAAACATTGCAGCTAATCTTGATTGGTCAATATTTCCATTAAATCTAGTTCTGATTCGAGGTTTAAATTGATTCGATAGGATCCAACAAGGCCAACAAACATCAGTAGCATCATACCACCTTTGTGCAGCATCAACCCAGGTTTTTGGTTTAAAGGGAATATTTACAAAAGTATAATCAAATACAAGATTTAGTTCATCCTTTTGTGCTCCTCCATAATAGGAAGCTGCTAGTTCAGGTTCTCCTGGTTGTTCAACAATAATCTCACCTAATAATATCTTATCTTGATTTTCATATTCATTGCAAATTGCACGCAAACTTTTAGCTCTTCGATGAGAATAAGGACGATTACGATCAAAAATATGACGTTGTGTATGATAAGATTTTCTAAAACCTGGATATCTAGGATTATCGCGAAGATTTTTGTCTTTAACTATTAAATTTATAGCATTCGCATTAATTCCATCAACTCCTCGATCAAACCAGAATCTAAAAATTGATAAAAATTCATCAATTACAGCCTCAGATCTCCAATTTAAATCAGGTTCTTCTTTAAAAAACGAATGCATATAGTATTGACCTCTTTCCTTATTAAAAGACCAAGCCTTACCACTGTATTTGGAAAGCCAATTATTAGGAATTTCATCCGACCAAATATAATAGTCACTCCTAACATTATCTTTAGAGCTACAACTTTCCTTAAACCATGGATGTTCAATTGATGTAAAATCAACCGGCATATCAATAATTAATCTTAAACCTAATTTGTGTAAATCATCTAATAGAGCATCGAAACTCTCTAAATTCCCTAATTTATTATCAACTTCTTTAAAATCTACAACATCATAACCACTATCATAAAAAGTTGTAGAAAAAAAAGGAGATAATGAAATAGCACCTACACCTAAATCTTTAATATAATTTAAGCGTGCACGAATTCCATTAATATCACCAATACCATTATCATTACTATCCATAAAGCTTCTAGTAAGAATTTGATATATTACTTCCTTTTGCCACCATGCAACTTCCACAGTAAAAACACCTTTCATTTATAATATTTAGACATTATAGCACTAAAATCAAAAATACACATTTCTTTTAATATTAAATATTATAAAGTTTAAATATTTCTGATATAATAATTTATTATACCCAATTAGGTATAATAGAATGTAAATAAAAGAATACTTACTATATAAAAAAATGCTCTTCATTAGAGCATTATATTAATTATTATAAATAATATTAATAAATTTTATTCTGATTCATCATCAGTATTGAATTTAAAATTCTTTTGAAAATATTTTAGAGAAAAACGAAGACCAGAAGCCCAACCTAAACCCATTTCATCAAATTGAAATTCTAATGAGCTTTTAAATGAAGGTTCAATTGAGAAGGTTGTTAATATCTTTTTCTCTTTTGTACTAGCAGTTCTGCCTGGTTTTTCACTAAATAATTCAGTAGCCCTATTCTCTGTATTTAATACACGTTTTTTTAATGCCATTCTTAATTCCAAACCTCTTTTTCCATTAACTCAAAAGCCAAAAGAGTTTTTTGTTTTAAACTCTTTCCTTTCTCCCTATATAATTGTGGAGCTATTTTTAGTTCCTGTGATTTTCTAAATACAGGATCAACTGGTATCATATAAATTCTAAAATTACCTTTCTTAGCTGAATTGTAGATATCTCTATGTTGTTTAATCCTTTCATCGTAAGAATTTATAACTACTCTTTCATGTATTATTGGTAACCTAAAATTCTTTTTAAGACGAGCTAACTCATCTATAAAAATTTCTAAACCATCAAGACTAAAAGCCTCAGGTGTCATAGGAGTTAAAACCTCATCACTTGCAATTAAAGCAGATTTTTCTAATCTACCTAAGCCGGGAGAAAGATCTAATATAACATGTTCATATTTTCCCTTAAACTCTTGAATCAAATCCTGAATAACAAAAGGTTCATCAGCTAACTTAGTTTCTGAATATTGCTTCAAAGTTCCACCAATACCAAAAGTAGGAAGAATATAAAGATTTGGAATATTATTAACTTGAATAATTGCATCATCTGCATAACATTTACCTTGAATTACATCAGCAAGTTCATGTTTTGGTGTTTCTGATAAAAACCATGAAGATGCATTACCTTGAGGATCAAGATCAACTAATAATGTTGGAATACCTGCTAATGCTGATTGGCAAGCCAAGGTTCCTGAAATAGTAGTTTTCCCAACACCACCTTTCTGAAGATGAAATGCTATAGTCTTTGTCATATATAAACCCTTTAATCTTAAAATAACATACATAATTAAACTGATACAATAAATACAAATTAAATATAAAAATTATATAATTATTTATATTTTTTATATAACTATACTCTAAGTATATATTAAAACTGATATTATTATAATACAAGAATTAGATTATAAAATCTAATTCTAAATATGCATATTTACTATATTATTACTATGTTATTATAGTTGCAAGTAGTTTTTTCATATTAATAATATTACTAAGGTTGTCAATTATAACAATTCATTAAAAAATAAATTTATCAACATTAGTGAAAATTTAGTAATGGAAAATCTTTAATGATAAGATTTATAATACCATTGTTTTTCAATTTTAGCTACTATTATATTCAAATTTTTTTATTAAATGAAAGTACTAATTTAAAAAAATTATTTGTAAAAATTTTTTTAATAAAATAAAATATGATTTTTTAATTAATAGACTAAAATAGTATTTTTATATATTATAATAATAATATAATGAAATATATTACATTATTAATTTAATAGGAGAAACAAATGAGAAAAAACTTTCCTGAAGGGTATTCACCTGTTCTAGATATTAGACAAACCGAAAAGGCTATAAAAATCATAAAAGATACATTTGAAAGAGAATTATCTGGAGAGCTTCAACTTTCAAGAGTAACAAGTCCTCTTTTTGTTCCAAAAGGTTCTGGAATAAATGATGATTTAAACGGAACTGAAAGACCTGTTCGATTTGAAATTGGTAATATGAATAATAAAGAAATGGAAATTGTTCAATCACTAGCTAAATGGAAAAGAATGGTTTTAGCAGATTATGGATATACAGCTAATCATGGTCTATATACAGATATGAACGCTATCCGACCGGATGACGATATTGATGCTATTCACTCAATTTATGTTGATCAATGGGATTGGGAATTAGTAATGAATGTAGAAGATAGAGATTTACAATTTTTAATTAAAACTGTTACAAAAGTTTATGAAGCAATGAAAAGAACTGAATTTTTAGTAAGAGAAACTTTCCCCTCAACTTATAATAAACTACCTGAAGAGATTGTTTTTATTCATAGTGAAGATGCACAAAAAATGTATCCTGAACTAACACCTGAAGAAAGAGAAAAAAAATTAGCTAAAAAATATGGTGCTATTTTCATTATTGGCATCGGTTCTCCTTTAGCAGATGGTGTAAAACATGGAGGAAGAGCTCCTGACTATGATGATTGGTCATCAGAATCAAAAGTTGGCTATAAAGGATTAAATGGCGATATAATTGTTTGGGATCAAGTAAGAAACGATTCATTAGAATTATCATCTATGGGTATTCGTGTAAGTAAGGAAGCTTTAGAAAAACAATTAACTCTTTGTAATTGTAAAGAAAGAGCTCAACTTTACTGGCATAGCAGACTACTTAAAGGTGAATTCCCACAGACTATTGGTGGAGGTATAGGACAAAGCAGATTATGCATGTATTTATTAAATAAAGCTCACATTGCAGAAGTTCAGGCATCTACTTGGGATGATAAAACAATTAAAGAAGCATCTGAGTTAAATATTCCACTAATGTAGTATTACAAATACTATTTATTTTTATTTAAGCTAAAAGTCAGATACCAGGGTATCTGATTTTTTTATTTATATTTTTTAAAATATAAAGGCTTTAAATAATTTCAAAAACAATATATTTTAAATAAAGGATAAATTATGAATAAATTACTTAAACTTGTTTCATGGAATGTAAATGGAATTAGAGCTGCAGACAAAAAAGGCTTTAAGGACTACTTTTATAAAATAAATGCAGACGTTTTTTGTTTACAAGAAATTAAATTATCAGAAGGTCAATATTCTTTTCACCCTGAAGGTTTTACTAGTTATTTTAATTATGCTGAGCGAAAGGGATATAGTGGAACAGCTATATATTCAAAGGAAAAACCACTTAAGGTAACATTTGGAATAGGTCATGAACTTGATAATGAAGGAAGAACAGTCTTAGCCGAATATGATGATTATTTTGTTTTATGTGTCTATACACCTAATAGCAAAGATAAGTTAGCAAGAATAGATCTTCGTATGGAATGGGATAAGTGTTTTGCAGACTTCATAGAAAAAAAAGGAAAAGAAAAACCAGTTTTAGTATGTGGTGATTTCAACGTAGCACATAACCCAATAGATTTAAAAAATCCAAAATCTAATGAAGGTCATGCGGGATACTCAATTCAAGAAAGAGATGGTTTTACTAATCTTCTTTCCATTGGCTTAATTGATTCTTTTAGATTTCTCCAACCAGATGTTACAAATCGTTACAGTTGGTGGAGTTATAGATTTAAAGCAAGAGACAAGAACATCGGATGGAGACTTGATTATTGGTTAGTATCTGAGAAAATTAAAGATAAAATAATAAAAAGTGATATAGATGACAAGATTTTAGGATCTGATCATGCACCAGTTTATATGGAAATATCTCTATAATTAATTTTGTTATAAAGAACTGAATATATAAAAAAAATTAAACAATTTTATGAAATATTTTAATTGTTAATTATTCAAATCACATTAAAATTTTAAATGAAGATTTCAAATTAATAGAAATCTTCATTTTTTTGCGATTATATAAAATAAAAAGGACTTTTAATAAATATAAAATATCTATTAAAAGCCATTATAATTAAACTATTACTATTTTAATGTATGTAATGAGGAATTGAACCTCTTGATTCAAACATTTTTCTAGCTTGTGCATTTAAAATCTTTTTACACATACGAATTGATTCAGGAGTAATTTCTACTAATTCATCATCTTTGATAAATTGAAGTGACTGTTCAAGAGTTAACTTGGTAATAGGAGTTACCGTTACAGCTTCATCCTTACCAGAGGCTCTCATATTTGAAAGCTTTTTAGTCTTTGTTGGGTTTAAAAGCAAATCCCCTTCTTTATTTCTAAGACCTATAATCAAACCTTCATAAACAGGTTCACCAGGAACAATGAATAGAGTACCACGATCTTCAAAATTAAATAAAGCATAAGGAATTGCTGAACCATTTCTGTCACTAATTAAAGAACCATTGAGACGGGAGGGGAAATCACCTTTATAAGCTTCATAACCTTTAATCCAAGAGTTCATAATACCCATACCACGAGTATCAGTTAAGAATTCATCTCTATAACCAATTAAACCACGTGCAGGAGCTTCAAATCTCATCTTAACCCTTTCGCCATTATAAGTTATATCACTCATCTTAGCTTTTCTTTTTGCAAGTTTATCCATAACTGATCCTGAATAAATTTCAGGACAATCAATATCTACAAATTCAATAGGTTCTGTTTTTTGACCATTTTCATCACGATGGAAAATAATACGAGGACGACCAACACATAGTTCAAATCCTTCTCTTCTCATTTCCTCAATAATAATTGCCATCTGGAATTCACCACGGCCTTTTACAGTAAAAGAATCATCTTCATTTTTTTCAACTTTAATTGAAACATTACGAAGAGCTTCTTTTTCAAGTCGTGCCCAGATTTTTCCACTAGTTAATTGTGTTCCTTCAGTACCTGCAATTGGAGAAACATTCTTACTAAATTGCATAGCTACTGTAGGTTCATCAACCTGAATTCGAGGTAATACTTTAGGACTTTCTTTTGTACAAATAGTATCACCTATTGAAACATTATCAACACCAGCTAATACTACAATATCACCACTAATGATTTTTTGTACTTCGTGATAAGTTGGACCATCATAAGCATGTAGTTTAGAAACTCTTAAAGTTCTTACTATATTGTCTTTTTCAAGACAAACTAATTGTTCGTTAACAGTTGCTGAACCATTAATAATTTTACCAATAGCAAGACGTCCTAAGAAATCACTGTATGATAAATCACTAACTAACATTTGGAAAGGTTCCTCATCGTCATAAACAGGAGCTGGGATATATTCAAGAATTGAATCAAGTAATGGATGTAAATTATTACTTAAATGATCTATGTCTCTTCCACAAATACCATCTCTACCATTTGCAAAAAACACAGGAGAATCTAATAATTCTTCATTATCACTTAATTCAAATAATAAATCATATACTTCATCTAAAACTTCTTTTGGTCTAGCATCAGCTCTATCAATCTTGTTAATAATAACAATTGGTTTTAAACCTAGTTTCAAAGCTTTTTGTAGCACAAATCTTGTTTGGGGAAGAGGGCCTTCAGCTGCATCAACTAATAGAACTACACCATCTACCATAGATAATGCTCTTTCTACTTCACCACCAAAGTCTGCGTGTCCTGGTGTATCAATAACATTAACTTTTACATCTTTCCAATTGATAGCACAGTTTTTTGCGCTAATAGTAATACCCCTTTCTCTTTCAATGGTACCACTATCCATAATTCTATCTTGAGAATCCGCACTTGCTGAACCTGATTGACGAAATAATGCGTCAACTAATGTTGTTTTACCGTGGTCAACGTGTGCTATAATTGCAATATTCCTTATAGCGTCGTTAGTTTTAATCATCTTTTTTCCTTTAAAATCCTAAACATGATAAAAAACCATTCTTTTATCATTTAAATTCTTTCTCTATTATCTCAAAAAAAGAGAGGCCATTTTTATTATTGGTCCTCAGCTTTTTAGTAATATTTATATATTATTAATTTTGCTCAAAAATTATTTGAGCCACTGTTACATCAGTAGGTGCCAATGGCACTTTCCAAATCTGATTAATGCTTAACCATTTCGCATCCAAAGTATTAACATTAATAGTACAATCACATAAATCAATTTGTATCAAATGTAGTATTAACTCATACTCTTCATAACTATGTGATATAATACAGATTATTTGATCTTTTGTCTTTCCTTTGACACCATATTTTTCTTTCATTTTACTAAAAAATGAAAATTCTTCTTTTTCATTCTCTTTTATTTCAATTTTTGGAAACTGAAACTGATTAAACTCTGTTGATGAACTGTCATATACCATCAAAATCTTGCCTTTATTTTTAATAATTGCACAAATTTTATTTTTCATTTTAATAACAATTTACCTCCGTTAATAAATTTCCTTTTATTGTTCCCTCTTATTTATTTTAAATTCTTAAATTGTCTTGCAGCTTCTTTAGATAGTAAATTAATTGTTGATTGGAAATCATTAAATAATTTTTCACCTTTTTCATTATGTAATACCGTAGAAATTGTAATTGCGTTATCTACTACACATATGCCAAAATTATTATCTATAAAAGAAGAAGAAGGATAAAACCGCAATGTCTTTATTATATCATCATCATTAATAGTATTTAAGACATCAAAGCACATATCTGAGTGAATATAGTTATAAACTTTCTTACTTTTGATTGGATTATCTAAATTATTATCAGATAATTTTGAAAAAAGAAAAGAATTCTTTCTATAACTCTTTTTACTTATTATTGATTCGAAAAATTTATCTATCTCTCCCGCATTATCATAAAATTTCAATCTAGGTTCAAAACCTCTATTAAAAGCAAAAATTCTAGAATCGTTTATCAGAATATCATCAAAGTTATCCTTTTCACAATAAGGAACAGCAATTTTTTTCCTCTTTGTTTTATTTAATGATAAGGCGGTAGTTATAAAAAAAGATAATAAACTTACTTTTTCACCAGAACAAAGGCGAAAAATTATTTCACTTTTTAAGCTTACACTTTTTAATTTAAGAGGAGCTTTATCTGATAAAATATTAATGCCCTTAGATCTTATTAAAGATCTTAGTTTAAACTTATCAGCAATGTTTAAATGAATATCATCCACTTTAGGAAAATAGAACTCAGTAGATACATATTCTTTGCTAAGCACTGCTTTTGCAAATGCTACAAGACCTCGTGAATCAGAGATTATAGGATGAGCATATATAACAAAATTATTTTCACCTGCTAACGCAAATCTCAAAAATTCACCATTTTTTAAATCAAAAGGAATAGCAATTTGTTTTGTTATCCACACTTTATCACTTTGGGAAACTCTTTCAAAATTAATTAAAGGTTTATCTTTTTTCTTAAAATAAGGCTTCCCCTTTTCTATGTTAATAGTAGAACATGTTAAAGGATATAATGAAAGGGCTCTTTCGAGATTTTTATTTATATCATCAAAGGATCTACTTCCACCGAAACCAACACTAAGTGCATTTGCCGCACTTTCATCCCCAAGGGTATATCTATTTAATATTATTTCATAACTCATATTATTATATTAAATCAGAAATCATCACTTAGAAAGAGAAAAGTAATATTATTATAAAAAATTTGATGTTTTTTTCAATTTTACATTATTTTTATATAAATAATTCACTTAATCTTAAAAAACTAAATATTATTTACTCTATTTGATGTTTTTCTTAGTCCAATATTTACGTGTATTGAAGCTTTTATCATAGCTTTAACTAATTATTCTAAAATATATTGATATTCCGTAGGAGTTTTTTGCTGAACACTAGGTGTTGCTGAAATCGTTTTAGAGGATTAATTTCTAAAGTTGATACTCCTTTTCAAGAAACATTTCAAATAGTGCATCAATAATTTTCTCCATTTCCTCATCACTCATTGATTCTAAAAAATATCTTTCAGTTTCATCAAATCTTTTTGATAAATAAATATTTTGGACAATCTAATCTTTAAAATTTATTTGGTCAGACTTCCCAAGAAAGGAAATAATATTTGAAAGCACCTATCTTATTAAATGAATATAATACATTAATAAGTTATTCATGTTTCATTAATATTCCACCTATAGATGATTGAGGAACGATAGTAGTTATTTGATTTACTCCAAAATTCTCAAATTCACCAGAAAGAATATTTTTTTATTAACCAATAAACTTCAAAGGTAAAAACTTTAGAAAATTAATCTTATAAGGTTTTTTTGAGGCTTTTAAAGCAGTATAAATAACCCGATTTACTACTTTTGAATAGCCACACGTGATAATTCATTTAGTTTCAATCTTTGATATATCATAGATAGAATCAAGACAATCCTGCTGAGCCTCAACTATTGACTTAAAGCTCATTACAAAATCTTCTTTCCACCCAACTAAGGTAGCCTAACCTCTGTTGCTCTAAAAGATACTGCTATAGAATCATCATCAATAATGAAAGAGATAGCTAAAAATTGAATATAATTCTTTCCATCAAAAAGTCTTCTATATAAAAAAAATCTGCAGTAGCAAGTCTTTCAAATTTGCACAAATCCTTAAAGGACTTCAATTTTTTTCCGAACTTTGATAAATAATAAACAATTTCTGGTAAAAGTATTTGTTTATCTAAATAAAATTGTTTGAATACATAAATATATTCAATATTAGATAATAAAACAAATATTAATGCATCTATTTCATTTATAGAGCATTTTGAGAAAGGTATATCACTACGCCAATGTATATAATCATCAGTAGTATTCAATATTTTTCTTTTATTTAGAAACTAAATAAGACCATCAAGTTCTACATTTAAATTCTTAATTTTAATATCTTGTTTCTTATGTCTATTCAATCCTAATTGTTTTTTTGATCCTTCTGTAGAAACTTGAATTGAAATTTTAATAAAAGCCTTAATAAATGTTTCAATTTGTTTTCTTATTTCAATAGGAATTTCATTATAAAATTTTCTCATAGCACTTATTGTTTTAGCTGGATTCTTCAATAAATCTTTCAAATTAACTGCACCACCAACTTGAGCAGTAGTGAACAAGGTATCAACAAATAAGGTTAATTCATCTTCATTCATTTGCTCAAGAAAAGTATGTATTGTTTCATCAAAATATAATGAACTATTTTTAAATTCTTCAATTCTTTTAAATGATTTTTGACAAACTTTCCAACTCATTGGATAGTGTTGAAAAATCCCCGTTTTTTTTGAAGAATAAACCACACTATAAGGTTCTTCATGTTGCAGTAAAATACCTACAATAGAAGACTGAGGGACCAAAGTAATAATCTTATCAATACCTAAACTATTATAATCATCCTTGGTAACTATTTTTGAATTAAATCCAGGACCATCAAAATTATAAATCATTTTTATTCTGTGTTGTAATGATTTTCCAGATTTTTATCCAGAATATACTGCAACATTTCCACCCTTAGAATGACCTGTTAATATAATATTTTTTTCGTTTATCTCTTTAACTATATTTATATAAGATAATCCATATTTTTGAGAACCAACAGTTTTATCTAAACTCATTGTAAAATTTTCTTTCCACCCAATAATTGAATTGTCAGTTCCTCTATAAGCTAAAACAAGAGTTCCATCTTCAAGAATAAAAGTCAAAGCACCAAATTGAATTGTTTTATCTATTTTAAAAGACTCATGGTATGCTGTAACAAGTATTTTTGAATATCGATTATAAGTTGATAAAAGTTTTAACAATTTAAGACATTCTTTTTCAAAATCTATTAACTCTTTTTCAGCTTTTTCAAATACTTTTTTACTTTCAAATTCTGCAACAACATCTACAATAGAAACCTGTTTTTTAATTGAAAATTCTGGGAAAATATGAGAATAATTTACATAACTTAATAAAGAGAAAATCATTGCATCAATTTCGTTAAACTTATCATTTAACATACTAATGTCACCACGCCAATAAATATAATCATAAAATGAATTCACTTTTTATGCCTCTTTTATATATATAATTCTTTCAAATATAAGATAGTTTAAATCATCTAAAAAAACTAGTTACAGGTTTATTAATTTCATAATGAAATCAATAAACTTTAAACAAAAAAAAACATCCCAAAAAGGATGCAATTTTCAAATAAATAAAATCGTAAAGAAAAAAAAAGGCCCGGCAACTATCTACTCTCCCACATAATTGTAGTACCATCGACGTAAGAGTGCTTAACTTCCGTGTTCGAGATGG
>JAENWY010000302.1 GCA_016649775.1 Spirochaetaceae bacterium | reverse complement strand
TTTTAAATACAAGAATTAAAAATTCTAATAAAATTTGTTTTATATAATAATTTACATATATTGTTATTTGAAAATTATCATACCCAACTTTTACGTCTGAAAATAAGAATTTGCATTATAGCTATAAATACTAATAAACCCGATACAATAAAAAAGGCATATGGATTATCAGAACCTGGAATTCCTCCCACATTTATTCCTAGCAATCCTGTAATAAGACCTAAAGGTAAAAATATGACAGTAACAATTGATAACATGTACATTGTTTTATTCATTCGACTAGTTTGTTGACTTACTAGTTCATCTTGAGCTACTGCAGTTCTTTCCTTAGCTGCATCTAAATCTTCAACATATCTTGTTAATCGATCAGTAGTTTCTCTTAAACTTGCTAAATCAGCAGAGTTAAAAAAGTCTATTTCCTCTGTTTGAATTCTAGTAAATATTTCTTTTTGTGGAGCTAGATAACGTTTCAATCCTATTATTTGTCTACGAAGTTCACTTATAACTGTTCTAAGCGGCTTATCTTTTTGCTCAAATATTTCTTCTTCTAGTTCATCAACTTGATTAGAAATATTATTTATAGACTCAGCCATTCTTATAGAAATACTTCTTGTTAAGTGAGATAAAAACTCACCTTCAGACTTTGGACCTTCACCGTTTAATATTTCATTGCGTAAATCTTCAACCGCCATCACTTTACGACGCCATATTGAGATTATTCTTTTAGGTTCAACCCAAAGTCTAAGAGAAACCATATCATCAGGATCAGCTCCAGGATTTAGATTTACACCACGTAAAATCATTAAAAGACCATTTCCATGAATAAAATATCTAGGTCTAGTATCTTCAGCTAGAAGAGCTTCAAGTACAATACTGTCAATTTTACTGTCATCATTTAACCAATCATGGGTTTCTTGAATATTATAGTCTAAATTAATCCATAATAATCCATCTTTTGATTCCCACTTTTTCATATTATCAACGCTTAAATTTTTTGTAGATCCTTCGTCTTTTATTAAAATAGCAGAAAAATTAGTTTTTGTATTCATAATAAACACTCCTTAAATTTTATTTTTAACTCATATTAAATATTATCAGTTATGGTAGTTAAAGCAAGGATAAATTTATTGAATTAAGTATTTATTATTATATAATAATATTTAATGAATTATTTGTCGTTAAAACTGAAGAAAAATAATTTTATATATTTAAAACTTATTGCATGATTATTAATTTAATGCTTATATTTTACAACTAGAAGTGATTTAAGGAGTTATATACATATATGACAATAAAAAAAACAAAAATAGCTATAATAGGTTGTGGTCTTGTAGGTTCTTCTACTGCATTTAGCCTCTTAACACAAGGTCTTTGTGATGAATTGGTGATGGTAGATATCAATGAAGAAAAATCTTATGGTGAAGCTATGGACCTTAGTGATGGAATTGAATATCTAAACCTCAATGTAAAAATAAAGAACGGTACATATGCAGATTGTGGTGACGCTAATATTATAGTAATTACTGCAGGTCCACCACCAAGAGCAGATCAAACACGTCTTGATATGATGAGCATTACTCAAAAAATTACTAAATCTATTATTGATCCAATTATGAAAGCTGGTTTTGATGGTATATTCCTCGTAATATCAAATCCTGTAGATGTGATTTCTTATTATGTGTGGAAGCTTTCAGGCCTCCCTAGCAATCAAGTAATTGGTACTGGAACAGCACTTGATTCGGCTCGTCTTAAAAATGCCATTGGTGCCGCAGTTGGTACTGACCCACGTTCGGTTCATGCCTTTTCAATGGGTGAACATGGAGATAGTCAGATGGTTCCTTGGTCAACAGTCACAGTAGGTGGTAAAAATCTCAATGATGTTGAAATTGATAACCCTCAACTTGTATCACAGTTAAAGAAGGATTATCTTTTTGAAACAACAATCAAAAGAGGCTTCGAAATTCTTAAACGCAAAGGTACTACTTGTTACGGTATTGCCTCTACTGTTTCAGGTATTGTTAAAGCTATTCTTAACGATGAACATAAAGTAATACCGGTTTCAACTTATCTTAATGGTGAATTTGGAGAAAGTGATGTTTACGCAGGTGTTCCTGCTATACTCAATCGAACAGGTGTAGAAGATATTATTACTATTCATTTAACAGTTGATGAAAAACAGTTATTTTCTTATTCTGTTGCAGTTATTAAAAAATATATACAAGCTATAATGAAAATTGATTCAGAAACAAAATAATATAAATTTTAATCGAGAAATTACTTATCTGCTATATTAATTGTAAATCTTATTCTTAACTCATAAGGCTTTATAAGTTACAATCTATATTTTTTTATAACAATTGGAGTGGTGTGTTTTGGCTCTAAAATTTACAGGGGAAATAGTTAATTATATAAGAGTAACGATTGAATGTTAAAATAGATTTTTTTATATAC
>JAENWY010000242.1 GCA_016649775.1 Spirochaetaceae bacterium | reverse complement strand
AATAAGTAATTAAATATTAAAGGGAGATAAAGATTATGAATAATGTAACGATAAATGAGAAAAAAGGATTGTTTTCACGTTTGACCGAAAAAAAAATAAAGAAGGGTTCATGTTGCTGTAATATTGAATTGGAAGAGGTTCCAGAAAATGATACAAAAGAAAAAAAAGAGGCATGCTCTTGCAGCGGTGCTGACTGTTGTGGGTCAGGATCAGATATGATTGAAAACAAGGAAGAAATCAGGGAGCATATACTTAAAAACTATGAAGGCGTAGCTTTGAAGGGTTCACAGGGCTGTGGCTGCGGCTGCAATACCCTGCAAAGAGAAGGTAACCCGCTGGACCTTAAGGAACTATCATTAAATATTGGATATTCTGAAAGCGATTTAACAGGTGTACCTAATGATGCAAATATGGGATTGGGATGTGGAAATCCTATTGCCATTGCAGCATTAAAAGCAGGAGAAACCGTTCTTGACCTTGGAAGTGGCGGGGGATTTGACTGTTTCTTAGCAAGAAAGCAGGTTGGTGAGACGGGGTTTGTAATTGGTGTGGATATGACTTCCGAAATGATTAAGTTATCTAGAATGAACGCTGAAAAAAGTGAGTATTCTAATATGGAGTTCAGGCTTGGAGAAATTGAACATTTACCGATAGCAGATGCTTCAGTTGACGTTATTATATCGAATTGCGTAATAAATTTATCTTTGGAAAAAGAACTAGTTTTCAAAGATGCTTTTAGAGTTCTGAAACATGGAGGAAGATTATCGATATCAGACATTGTTGCTACAGCTGAATTACCACAAAATATAAAGCAAGATTTGTCTATGATGGCAGGCTGCATTTCCGGAGCTGAGCATATAGGTAATATTAAAAAAATGCTTGAAGAGACGGGCTTTATCAATATAAAAATGTCACCTAAAGATAATAGCAGGCAGATATTAAAAACTTGGGCACCTGATAGGAAAATTGAAGATTTTGTTGCTTCATTTATAATTGAAGCACAAAAAAACTAAGATTAATAAGGCTAATTTACGAGAGCAAGTCAAACTTATATTTTTGTAATCATACGTTAAGTTGCTTTGGATTGTAAAAGATAAGTAGAAGGAGTCTGCAATGATAGACCAAAACACAAATACAGTTAAATCGATACTAAACAATATATTTGACAGCGTTGGAATTGCTGACAAGGAAAGTTTTAAAAACGCCCCAGACAAGTATCATCCTAAAAATATACTTGAGGGGTTTGAATCAGTTATCGTATATGCACAAGGTAATAAAAACAGCAGTGAGCGGGATATGGGCTCATTTAGTGATCTTTGGGGTAGTCTTGCCGCTCAAAATGAAGTTGTTAAGTTTTTAGAATCGCTCGGTTATAAATCTGTAATAATTTCGGGGACCAGCAGAAGTGTTTCACTTGTTAAAATGTGTATATTAGCCGGAATTGGAGAATTGAGTCCAGTAAATTCATTAGTTATTAAAGGACTTGGTTTAACTGCCAGCCTGGCAACTATAATAACCGAAGCTCCGCTCATACCCGATGAAGAAATTTCAGGAGTTTGTATTAAGTGTATGAAGTGTATGGATGTATGCCCAGCGACAGATATTGCATATCAAAGAAATCCTGATAAATGCGGCTGTGGTAAGTGCCGTAATATTTGTCCGGTTTAAATAATATGAAGGGAGAAAATTATATTATGGATAAAAAGTATATTCAAATTTTTGAGGGAAAAGAAAATGAAAGTTCATGTGGCAGCACGTCCGGAGGTTGCAGCTGTGGCGGTGGAACATCAACAACGGCTGTTACAATTGATGAACTTCTAAAAAAGTATTTAACTGTACTAGATGGTATCACCAATTTCAATGTGTATAAAATATCGGATCAACAAGATAACGATGAATTTATAAACAAATTAAATGAAGTGTTGCATAAAAGCGGGGAAAAACTGATTATTGACAAGACAAATCTTGAATTTGTGCTATCACAGTCGGCTCCTATCTTCGCTGTAGACGGCAAGATCATATCAATAAAGAATTACCCTGATGAAAAGCAGTTATATGATGCAGTAATGACAGGTAAGAAAATTCCAGTTAAAAAGAGTTGTTGCTAGTTTTATTGTATTTTATCAATGCTTTAATATAAAAAAATTCAAAGAAAAAGGAAGGTTTAGAAATGATTGAGAAAAAAAGTTCGGAAAATGAAGGCTGCTGTTCCAGCAATTCCGGTTGTTGTACTCCAGAGAAAAATGTATCAACCCAAAAGAAAAGTATAAACATTGACTTCTTATATCTTGATTTAAGTGTTTGCGCTCCATGTCAAGGTACAGAATCAATTTTAGATGAGGCAATTAAAGAGGTTACTAACATACTCGAATTTACGGGCGTTGATGTGGTCGTAAATAAAGTAAACGTAATAAATGAAGAACAGGCTATTAAATACAGATTTGTAAGCTCTCCTACTATCCGTATAAACGGGCGTGATATACAGTTAGAAGTAAAAGAAAGCAACTGTAAGACATGCAGTGATTTGAGCGGTGAGGAAACAGACTGTCGAGTATGGTTGTACCAGGGAGGGGAATACAATGCACCGCCTAAAGGTATGATCATTGAAGCAATTCTTAAAGAAGTATATGGGGGGACCGTTAGTGATAATACTGTGGAGGAGGATTATGTCGTTCCCAATAATCTAAAAAAATTCTATTCTTCATTAGAAATAAAAAAACTAAAAACTGAAAGTCCTTGTGGTTGTGGTGATGCTAATTCGAAAGGTTGTTGTTAATATCAATTTTACTCGCTAAATCATATTAATAAATATTATATTCCATTAGATTTTCTTTATATATTTTAATGCAATATTCTACGTATTTATCTAAATTAGAAATACTGTTTTTGCATTTTTTTAAATCAATATTAAACTGATTAATCTTTGCTTCATCTAAATCTCCAGTATTAGTAGGAAAAATTTGGATATAGTCTTTTTTTCTAATAATATCAATTCCAATTGAAGTCATAGTGGCTTCAAGATTGGGATTGTTATATATTGGAATTATGTATGGATAAAGCCAATGACTTTTAAACATATTTTTGTTTAAAAAATTATCAATTTTATCTTTGCTGCAATCATCTAAATCCATTAATATAAAGAGTTTAAAATTAATAAGTTCTTTTTTTTGAATTCTATATAATTATAAAACTGAGTAAACGATTTAACTGTTTTAAAATTTCTATTGTTTAAAGTATTCATTAAACTTGTGATTTGAATACTCTTTGCACCATTTTGTTCAGCTTTAATATATTGCTTTATT
>JAENWY010000297.1 GCA_016649775.1 Spirochaetaceae bacterium | reverse complement strand
GAAACTGCAATTAATACATTAAAGTAGGAATAATAAAGGAAACTGTGTAAATCTTCCAGGAAATTAGGAAGAAGCGCTTCTTCCTAATTTCCGCGGACGCTATTTTGCCCCTATTTTTTACAATTTTTGTAAAAATTATTAAAATCCCTAAAAACCCACAAACTTTATGATTGAGCCATAATTATGTTGATATCTTCAATGCTTTTGATTTGTAGCAATATTAAAACCCCTTTAGCTAAAAGATTAATAAAAGGCTAAAGGGAAGTAATATAGAAAATTATTACACAAATTAGTTGCAAGACTCTAAAAGTGGTTATTAATGGTTATAACTCAATATCTCAATTGTTCTTCGCAATCCACTAGTTATATCGTAATGTGATTTCCACCCCAATGACTGTAATTTTTTAGAATCAAGAATAGCTTTAGTAGCTTTAGAATAACCGGCCAATTCTATCTCATCTGGTAATTCAAATACCACGTTCTTTCCTGTATAATCAGCTATGATTTCAGCTAAGTTTTTTAATAATACATTAGAATTATCATCTGAAATATTATATGCTTCACCACACACACCTTTGAGAAGAATGGTCAAAAGTGCAGTAACAGCATCAACAACATAAGTATAAGAATAAAATTGAGTTCCTTGACTTTTAAGTATAATATCTTCTTTCAAGAGCCCTTTTTTAATAAACTGAGCTATTGCTTTTGAATCAGACATCAACATAGTTGGTCCATAAGTTCTTGATAATCTAGGAATAACAATGTCTAAATCGTTTTGTTTAATAAAAGCTTGGCAAAGTGTTTCTCCAGCTCTTTTACTTTCAGGATATCCAGCCCTAAGAGTGTTACAATCAATATAGCCACAATAATCTTCTTTAAACTTTTCTACATCACCACGGTTTTCACCATAAACTTCCACACTTGAAGCAAATAGAAACCTTTCAGTTTTGTGATTTGTAGCATATTTCAAAAGGTTATTAGTACCAATTATATTTGTAGTTACTGTTCCTATTGGGTCAGTTGCATATTGTATAGGATGAGTATTACTTGCAGCATGAATTACAAAATCAACATTTCCCATTTCTTTAATAGAATCATTAATATCACATTTTAAGAATTTAAAATTATTCAAATCCCAGTATTCATTAAATCTATCTCTTGCCTTTTTTTCATTTCTTCCTAGTGCTATTACTTTAACATTAATGTCTTTACTTAATAATGCATCAATTATACAGCTTCCTATCATTCCGCTGGCACCTGAAATAAGTACAGTTTTGTTCTGTAACTTATTCCAAGGCAACTTTAAACTTGTAATATATTCAATATCATTTTGATACAATTTACTTTCTAAAAGTTCCATCTAATATCACTCCCAAATTATATATTTTTTTTACTTTAACCAATTATTTTTATCAGCCTTTAAATAGGCCTTAAACATTTCCAAATCATCTTTTGTTGTCAATTTAATATTTTTATCTGATCCAGCGGCAAAATAAAGAGTTTCTCCAAGTTCTACCATCATTGTATTGGTATAAGAAGATCCATAGATACCTATCTCTTCTTTAAAAGCTTTTTTATATGCCCATAATAATTTTTTAAATTTATATGCCTGTGGAGTTGAAACTCGTCTAAGGGTTTCCCTTGGAATATATTCACATGTTGAAAGCTCATCTTTAATTCTAAATATTTGCTCATTATAAGGAAGAGATGTTACACCATTACCATATTGTTTGCATTTTATAATAACATCTGATAATACAGCCCCTTCTACTAAAGGACGAATTCCATCATGAATAATAATTACATCGTTATCACTACATTTGTCTTGTAAATTATATATCCCATTTCGAATTGACTCCTGGCCCGTGTTTCCTCCTGAAAAGACCCATTTTAATTTTGTTATATTAAATTGTTTTGCATATGCCTTCAAAATATCATGCCACCCATCTAAACAAACTACCGCTATTGCATCAATTTCTGGATGCTTTTGAAAACCCTCTAGAGTATAAATCAAGACGGGTTTATCATATACAGTTATGAACTGTTTTGGAATATTCTGTTGCATTCTACGGCCATTACCACCTGCAATAATTAAAGCTATATTCATATACTAATTCTCCTCATCAATATTAATAATTTATGCAATTACTCAACACAATTATATATTATTATAAATTTAAAATATAAATTAGTATACATTATTTCAACCACTCTTTTATTCAATATTAAAATAAAGAGAAACTTATTTTTCTTTAAATTGACAGAGTCCCTGCTACTTTACATATTACAACTATCTAATTGCATTTGTATAATAAACTGATTTACATAGTACAATTGATTACTGATTAATAGTATATTCTAAAACCTTTATTTTGAATAAGGACAATATCTTTTGAGATTTAATAGATAAGCAGGTCCTGAACAAGAAGTACCAAAAAAAATCACTTCCTTATTTATATCAAGATATAGATCCATACTACCATTTGCAAAGACTGATCCTGTACAT
>JAENWY010000244.1 GCA_016649775.1 Spirochaetaceae bacterium | reverse complement strand
GATACACTTTTATAAAAATTATAATTAATACTAAAGCAATTAAAATAGACAAGAATGTATAGGTTTTTTATTGACAGTTCCTTAGATAATAAAAAAATTCTAGTATTTTTAGAAATAAAGAATTATTAAAATATAAATTTGCAAGTTTACTAACTTGTTATGATTAAAAGAGGGTTAAATGGTACAAAATAAAATATTAATAATAGGCGATATAAATTCTGATTTAATAATAACTGGATTAAAAAACTATCCAGCCCCTGGAGAAGAATGTCTTGTAAACGACTACAAGATAAGAACAGGGGGTGGTGCTGCTATTGTATCATTAGCACTTTCAAAACTTGGAATTAATACTTCTGTTTTTGGATGTATTGGTGATGATATATTTTCGGAATTATTAACAAATGAATTAAAATTGCATGGAATCAATTTAAAGTATGTAAAGAGAATAAAGAACACTAGTACAGGAATTACAGTTGCATTTACAAATGAAATAAATAGGTCCTTTATTACCTGCAGAAGCGCACTTGATTTTACAGATCTAAATAAAATAACTGATGATATTATTGATCAATTCGATTATATATTTCTCCATAATTTTAAACCTTCAAAAATGGAAGAATATATTAAATTTTGTAAAAACATAAAGGCCAAAGGCAAAAAAGTAATTTTTGATGTTGGATTTGATGATTCAGAAAAATGGGATAATAAGATCTTTGAAATTTTAAAATATGTTGATATCTTCATCCCAGATGAACTTGAGGCACTAGGTTTTACACGAAGCAACAATGTTGAAGAAGCTCTTAGAAAACTCTCAATTTATTGTAATAGAGTTGTTATTAAAATAGGTAAAAAAGGAGCAATTGCTCTTGATGGAGATAAAATAATACACTCACCTATTTTTGACGCAAATGTTGTTGATACAACAGGAGCTGGTGATTCATTTGATGCTGGATTTGTTTATGGAACAATTAATAATTTAAATCTTGAAAAATGTCTAGCACTTGGAAATTTTTTAGGTAGCCTAAGTGTTACGGACATAGGAGGAAGTACCGGTATTCCTGAAAATGAAGAACTTATAAAATTATTAAAGTCTAATAATATATTATAAAAAGGAGAAAATGAAATGAAATTGTGTGTACTTGGTGGCGGTGGAGTTAGAGCTCCCTTTTTAGCTAAATCAATTATTATTAATGCTAAAATAGCAAACATAGATGAAGTTGTATTCATGGATAACAACGAAAAAAAATTAAATACTTTTGGTGCACTATCTAAAAAAATAGCAACTACACTTGATGATAGTATTAAATTCTCTTATACAAGTGATGCTGAAATTGCATTAAAAGATGCCGATATAATAATAACAGCTATGAGAGTTGGAGAAGATGAATCAAGAGTTTTTGATGAGAGAACTTGTTTGAATCTTGGTGTTCTTGGACAAGAGACAACAGGGGCTGGCGGCTTTGCTATGGCTATGAGGTCAATCAGCGCACTAACTCACTACCTAGCCATTGCTGACAAAGTAAGTCATAAAGATTACTTTGTATTTAACTTTACAAACCCTTCAGGTTTAGTTACCCAAACTCTAAGAGATCTTGGTTATGATAAAGTTTATGGAATTTGTGATGGACCATCAGAATTTATTAAGCAACTACAAAAATTATATAAAGTGGAACCTGATGATTTCTCAATTAACTGCTATGGATTAAATCATCTATCCTATTTTAAGGATATGAAAGTAAAGGGGAAAGATGCTCAAACAGAATTCATTAATAATAATGAATTTTATAACAATTCAGATATGAGAATATTCTCTAAAGATTTATTGAATATTACGGGCAATAGTCTATTCAACGAATATTTACACTATTACTATTATGAAGAAAAATGTTTACAAAATATTTTAGATGCTCCTGAAACTCGTGGTGAATTAATAGCAAGAGTTAATAAGGAAATGATGAAAGCACTCGAGGGAATCGATATCGAAAAAGATTTTGACAAAGCCTTTTCTATATTTATTCATTACTTTTTAATAAGAGAAAATAGCTATGGTAATATCGAAAATAATAATAAAAGAATAGAGCATACAGAAGATAAAACCTTTGAACAATTCATAAATGAAGAAGATGCTGGAGGCTATGCAGGAGTTGCACTTAACTTTATTAAATCCTATGTAAATGGTATCCCTGTTGAAATGGTACTTTCTATACCAAATAATGGTGCACTTGAATTCTTAGAGAATGATGATATTGTTGAAATCACCTGCCATATCACGAAAGATAAATGTGAAAGTGTTAAAATTAAAGACGTTCCATATATGCAGAAGCAAATGATTAGAAGAATGAAAGAATACGAAAGAACAGCTTCAAAAGCTCTTCGCAACAATAGCCGAGATGATGCAATTAGAGCACTAATGTTGAATCCACTAATTAATTCTTATTCTATTGCAAGAGAACTAATAGATACATTTATAGAAAAATATAAGATTTATACGGGAGATTGGAAGTAGTTTTAAATGTAATAAAACAAGAATTTAAAGGAATCATTATTTATAATGATTCCTTTTTGATGTTTGTCATGCATGTTCTATAACTAGGAGGTGCAATCCCACTGCGAGTACTCAGAACTACTGGAAAGATGTAGTTTAAATCGCTAGTCGACGGCAAGTGCGTAATCGTGAGGTTGCGTGTGAAGGAAGCCTGATGACGAGGTCTTGAACCAACGCACAGAAATTTATTTAGGCATCATATATGGATAAGACTTCAAAAAGTGTCAAAGTCCAATCTGAGAGTATATGGTGTAAAGTAAGTGGTTACATGAGACTAAGAAGCTATAAAGCTTAACATGGGAGGACTTTAAACATGTCTGAGAGTCTGCAATATCGACCAAAACTAAGGACAAACCCTTGAGGCCATATGTTTAAAGTAGTCAGCCGAAGTCATAGTAGTAAGTTGGAAACTTATGAAGGACTGAACTATTTTATGCTTTTCAAAGATTGAAAAGTCGATTCTATCTATGTGGTGGAGTAATTGAAGTTTAGATTATGTTAAGTCCAAATTTAAAAGTCATTTATGAAAGCGTAAAACATAATGATAGAGAAGGAAAGAAAACGTGAGAGAAGAAAATCCGAAATTACCAAATACTAAAATGTGTGACGAACTCATTTCCATTAGTAATTTTGAAATGGCTATTAAAAGAGTCAAGAAAAACAAAGGTTCTGCCGGTATCGACAGAAAGACTGTATATGAACTTGAGGATGAAATGGCAAAGAATTTCAAAGAGATTAAGAGTCG
>JAENWY010000247.1 GCA_016649775.1 Spirochaetaceae bacterium | reverse complement strand
ATAAAATAATTAAATACATACTAAATAAGTAATTATAAAAAGAATCATTTGAAATTAATTTAAATATTTAATTTAGATTTATCCTAAAAGTAAAATAATAAGATGAATTTGTTATATATTTGCATGTATATAATTATGATTTGGAAGATAAAATTTAGATTGTGTATGATTTTAAGTTTACAACATATAAAATCATAGAAAGAACTAGCAATATGATTGATATCATTGATACTATAAAAGGAAGAATAAAATATAATCTTAATACTGTTGTTGCTAATATTAAAACACTAAAAGAAATTATTCTAACAAGATTATGTACAGATCTATCATTCCAATAACTAGGAAAGTAAGAAATTATTGCTAATATTGCAACAATAATCACAAATTCAATAAATGAATTGCTTGGTATTATTGAGGCAAATGGTAAATTAGTTGTTGGGGATGATATTTGTTGAAAATTAACAACAAGCATAGTAAAGATAAGTGCAAAAATAGGACTAGCTTTATACTTGGAGGTTCCTCCTTCATTGCTATGAAGTCCTCCTACAAAAAATAATAGTGCTGAAGCTAGCATTACAAATAAATGAATTTTTCCTGCTGCTACGGGAGGTAATATAAAGTTCCATAGTAATTCTTGAGAAAGAGGGAAAATAACTATACCGTCCAAAGATAAAAGAATCAAATTAAAATGAAGCAATTTATTGTCAATTTGTTTATTGATATCTGGAAGTTGATATAGTTGAATTGCTAATAAAAGGTATGCAATTTCTTGTATAAAAATGGGAAAATATATATAGATATTTTCTACTATAGACAAACTAGCATCATAGTTTAAAGTTAATTTATAAATTATATATGCACATAAGTATATAGATAAAAAGAGTTGAATTAATATTGAAATGTATTTGAATGATCTATTTTTCATAATTTTCCCATTTTAAAAAAACAAGGATAGGCTTGAGCAAATCCTTGTTTCTCTATTAATAGTATTTGTATTAAAGTATATCTTCGTATGGTACTTCTACTTGTGTTTCTAATTCAAAACCAGTAGCTACACTACAAAGCGTACATATATAGCTATCAAGAAGTGTTCCTAGTCCACTTAAAAGAGGTATTAACCCTATTATAGTCATTTCTGCATTTGCTAAATCAATACCAATAATTTTCATTGTAAAGTATGTAATAAAGAATACACCAAAACCGAGGAATACACTACTGATTAAGGAAACAAAGAATGAACATAGTATTATGAAAATAATAATATGCATTTGAGGAAGTGAACCAGTTGTAGCATAAATTAATGATAATATGGTGAATACTGAAAGCATTGCAGATCCACCTCTCGCGAACATTGAAGTAATTGTAATTGTTGTAGAAGAAATTCTTTTTTGAACACCAAGGTTTTTTCTAACTAATGAATACAATATTGGTGTTGAAAATAATATTGAACCACTGAATAGTGCTGCAATATGAGCTCCTAGTGTACGATATAGTATTCTATAAGGATTGCTCTTAAAATTGGTTATCAAACCATAGAATAGAGGAAGTATTCCAAATAAAGCTAAGTTAAATAAAAATAATAATATAAATAAGAATTTAGGAGCTACGAATATTGTTGCATCTTTTTGTAGAGCCATAAAAAATTGTGCAGAAATAAAATATATTAGTGCAAAGCCATATATCGCAAAAGCACTACTAATTCTATACATAACTTCACTAAAGGAATTCATTGTAACATAAGCTGGTCTAATTATATCAGAGCTAGGCTTTAAGAAGTATCCCAAAATAAAGGAAATGACTACAACAGGGAAAATCATATCTTGAGTTGCGGCAAGCGTGTAAAAAGGATTTACTGGATTTAAAGATGTTTTAGCATATTTTAATGAAGTATCAATAAAATTAATAATAGCACTTGTCCCTGAGCCAGCTGAAGAGCTAGCGGGGAAAGCTATTGGTAAAATAGCAAAAACTAGAGCTCCTATAATTGTTAAAACAAGAGTTGGTAATATTGTCCAAATAATTGTTGAACTAGCTATTCTTCCTCCCATTTTATCTTTACGTATGGAGGCTACTCCTGAGGCAAAGGTAAAGAAAACAATAGGAAACAAAACAAAACCACCAAACTGTATTAGTATTGATGATACTGATTGAATAAAAGTCCCGTATGTGGGAAATTGTCCTAATAATAGTGTTGTAGCTAGTCCCATTAAGGTTGCTACTAAATATATAATCCAAGTTTTCATGCATTTAGAGTACCCCAACATTTAATTGTAGTCAATGAAAGATTCCTTTAATTATATACAGTTATAACAAATAGAAGTGCATAATTATATAAAAAGACACCCCAAATAATCAATTATTAAGGGTGTCTTGTAAAAGTATTAAATATACTATTTTTCTTTAATTTGTGCTAAAAATGTCTTTAAGTGATATCCTGAATTAGTTTCTATTTCTAATAGTGTTGAAATATAATTATCAATATCAAAATCCGTTTCTACAAATAATTTAAGAGAGAGTGCAGATAGAATTATCAATTCTTGTAATGCTTCTTTCTTATAATAGGTAACATCTTTATAGATGTTGCATAATATAAAATCGTTGATTGCTTGATCGTCAAATAATTTAGTAAAGTTTTTAATATTGCTATCTACTAATATATTATGAGCAGAAAGAATAACAGCTCCACATTGTATTACATGCACTGCGTTAGCATCTTTAAATCCTCTATTTCCTAATTGAATATTATAGAAATATGGAAGTAATAGTTTAGCTTGTATTTTATTAACTTCACTCATAGTTGAATCAGTTTTAACAAAAGGAATACTAAATAATACACTTGAGGTAATAATATCGAATTCATCCATAACTAAAGCAGTATTTGATAATAATTCTGACTCGTTGAAGAGTTTTGCAAAATTATTAAAATTATCTAAAAGTTCTTTAGGTTTTATGGTTCGTACTTCACCAATTTCATCTTTAGTATAATCTGTTACCTCTTTTATTGCTTCTGTTAAGCTAGCATAAACTTGAGATACTTCTAAAATAGCTTTTCTAATATCTTTAGTATTACTTTTACCTTTTAAAATATTGGATAAATTTAGTATAAATTCATTTGTACTTAAAGTACCAAATCTTTTAAAGATTGGTTGCAATCTTAATGATTTGATTTTTGTATCAAAATCTTTTACACCTCTGTTACCTAATTCATTATATAGTGTTCT
>JAENWY010000164.1 GCA_016649775.1 Spirochaetaceae bacterium | reverse complement strand
TCCAGAACCAACAAATACTCCTTCAGCTCCTAATTGCATCATTAAAGCAGCATCCGCAGGTGTTGCAATTCCTCCTGCTGCAAAATTAACAACTGGCAATTTTTTATTTTTATGAACATATTCAATTAATGAATAGGATACCTCTAATTCTTTTGCAGCGTTATATAATTCATCTTCTCTAAGAGCACCAATTCTAGCAATTTCATCATTCATTATTCTCATATGTGAAACAGCCTGAATAACATCTCCTGTACCAGGTTCACCCTTAGTTCTAATCATTGATGCACCTTCTTCTATTCTTCTTAGTGCCTCACCTAAATTTTTAGCACCACAAACAAAAGGAACATTAAATTCTCTTTTATTAATATGATAAATGCTATCAGCAGGTGAGAGTACTTCTGATTCATCAATATAATCGATTTCTATAGCTTCAAGTATTCTAGCCTCTACAAAATGACCAATCCTACATTTTGCCATTACAGGAATTGAAACACAATCTTGTATTTCTTTTATCATCTGAGGATCACTCATTCTAGAAACTCCACCAGCAACCCTAATATCTGCTGGAATTCTCTCTAAAGCCATAACAGCACATGCACCAGCTGCTTCAGCAATTTTAGCTTGTTCTGGATTTGTAACATCCATTATTACACCACCTTTGAACATTTGTGCTAATTGTTTGTTTAATTCATATCTTTCATTATTCATTTTGCATCTCCATTTAAATTGATTATAAGTATGTATTGACATTGTTTAAATATTCACTTTAAGTATTTTTAATAAGACCAGTTTAATTTTAATGATATTATTGGAGTAGGGGGAATAATGTTAACTTATAATTTAGATCAAAAAAATAAATCTTTATATTTACAATTATATGAAAAAATAAAAAAAGATATCTTAGATAATAAATTAGAGGCAAAGGGAAAGTTGCCATCTAAAAGAAAACTTGCAAATCATTTAGGAATAGCATTAATTACAGTTGAAAATGCTTATGAGCAATTAATAGCAGAAGGATATATCTATACTATTGAAAAAAAAGGTTATTATGTATCTTCTCTTGTTGAAAAAACATTTGAGCTTCATAAACAATCAAATAATGATATGAATAAAATACTAGATCATGAAGATTCTTCTTATTATGATTTAAAATCTGCAGAAGTGGATATTAATTTATTCCCATTTTCAATTTGGTCTAAATTAATGAGACAAGTAATATCTGAAAAAAATAAAAAATTATTAGTAAAAACAGATAGTTTTGGAGTCTTTGAATTTAGATTGGCTATTGCAAAACACTTATATTCATATCATGGATTGGTCGTTGAACCTAATCAAATAATAATTGGAGCAGGTTCAGAATATTTATATTCTATGATTATAAAACTTTTAGGTTTTGATAATATATTTGCACTTGAAAACCCAGGTTATAAAAAGATTTCAAAAGTCTATGAAAGTAATAATGTAAAAACTAGATACATCGAATTAGATTCTGATGGAATAGATATAACAAAACTAGAAAATATCAATGTAGTACATGTCTCACCAGCGCATCAGTTTCCTACAGGAATTGTAATGCCTATAAAAAGAAAATTAGAATTGTTAAATTGGGCAAATGAAAAAGAAAATAGAATTATTATTGAAGATGACTATGATAGTGAATTTAGATTTAAAGGTGTTATATTGCCATCAATAATGAGTATTGATAAAAATGAAAAGGTAATTTATTTAAACACTTTTTCTAAAACAATAGCTCCATCAATAAGAATTTCTTACATGATTATACCAAAAAAATATTTATCCGAATATAAAAATAAATTAGGTTTTTTCTCTTGCACTGTACCAAGTTTTGAACAATATACCTTAGCACGTTTTATTGATGAAGGCTATTTTGAAAGACATCTAAATAAAATGAAAACTTATTATAGGAAAAAGATAGGAGTATTCTTTTCATTATTAAAAGAATCTCGATTAAATAACATTGCTGAAATAACTTATAAGGATTCAGGACTCCACTTTTTATTAAAATTAGATACCAATATAAATAATGAGATAATATTGAAAAAAGCTTATGATAGAGGAGTAAAACTAAATAGTTTAGAAGAATATGATTATTATGATAAATCAAATAAAAAAGATCATATTTTTATTATTAATTTTTCTTTAATTTCTGAGCTAAATTTCCAAAATGTAATAAAAATTTTCGAAGATATTTTATTTGAAACAAAAAATTAGTTCTCTTTTAATTAATAGTCAAACAATATATATAGATCTTTTCAGATATTAAATCTTGTAAAGCTTTATCTCTATTAGCCTAAAAAATATTCAATGAAACTGTTTTAGAAAAATTCTATTTATAATTTGAAAGAAGGTTAATAAGAAACTTTATAGTAACATTATTCTTAGAAACTCTAAATATTGAACTTACAATTGCAATAATGATACAGAATAAATTGAAAACAAAAGCTTACATAATGGCTGATTGTTCAGATATAATCTACATTTGTATTAAAAACAGTTTAACTATTTAATTCAAGGGTAAGTATTATTTTTAACACTTACCCTTGTAATTTCTATTTATACAAATGTCTGAAAGTTACAATAAATTAACTATAATTAATTTCTATAAGAATAAAGATATTAAATTATATTCACTATAAATTGATACCATAATTACAGATATTACGCTCATTATCTTTATTAATATATCTAATGATGGACCAACTGTATCTTTTAGAGGATCTCCCACAGTATCACCAACAACGGCTGCTTTATGAGCAGGGCTTCCCAATCCTCCATGATGTCCTAACTCAATATATTTCTTAGCATTATCCCATGCACCTCCAGAGTTAGCAGTAAATATTGCTAGCATTACTGCTGATAAAGTTGTCCCAATTAGGAGTCCACCGACAAAACGAGGTCCAAATATGAATCCTGATAGCAAAGGAGTAACTATTGAAATTATTGCAGGTTTTGACATTTCAGATAATGCTCCTTTAGTAGAAATAGAAATACATTGTGTATAATTGGGTGTGCTGGTTCCTTTTAATATTCCAGGGTCTAATTTGAATTGTCTTCTAACTTCATCAACCATTTTTTTTGCTGTATTCGATACTGCATTAATTAATAAGCCAGAGAAGAGATAGGGCAGCGCTGCACCCAATAGAGCTCCTGTTAATGTTAATGTGTCTATCATATTGAGTACTAATTCAAGAGTTCCGCTATTTTCTCCAGCAACAGCATATAAATAAGAAGCAAATAGAGATAATGAAGCTAAAGCTGCACTACCTATTGCAAAACCTTTTCCAATAGCGGCTGTAGTATTTCCAATAGCATCTAATTCATCAGTTATTTCTCTGACCTCTGGATCTAATCCACACATTTCAGCAATTCCCCCAGAATTATCAGCAATAGGTCCATATGTATCAACACTTACAGTTGCTGCTACAAAGCTAAGCATTCCCATTGCAGCCATACCAACTCCGTATAAACCAGCACTGGCGTTACTCAAAATAATAGCCAAAGCTATAATAGCTACAGGTGGTAGTGTTGAATTCATACCCAAACCAAGTCCATTTGTTATTACTATTGCAGCACCTTCTTTACTTGAATCAGATAATTTTAAAGTAGGACCCTTACTGTAACTGGTATAGTACTCTGCTATACTTCCAATTCCTATACCTGAGATTATTCCAAGAATTGCACAAAACCATGGAGATAATATTCCATATCTGAAAGCGGAAATAGGTTGTTTGAATACGTAAGGTGTTATTATTAAATTTAATAAAACTGTAAGAAATGCAGCCAAATAAGTTGTTCCATTAAGAGATCTTTCTAACTTTTTAAATTCTTTTTTCTTTAAAAATATTACAATTGATATACAACAACTAATCAAACCTATTGCACAGAAGATTAAAGGATAAGAAACTAATGATACCAATGAATCATAAGAAATTGCATTTGCTGTACCATGCAAAGAATAGTAAGTATATATTGCAAGAATTATAGCAGATGAGATTGCTCCGACATAACTTTCTAATAAATCTGAACCCAGTCCTGCTACATCCCCAACATTGTCACCTACATTATCTGCAATAGTAGCAGGATTTCTTGCATCATCTTCAGGAATACCTTCTTCAGTCTTACCAACTAAGTCTGCACCCATATCAGCTGCTTTTGTATAAATTCCACCACCTACACGATTAAACATAGCAATAATAGAACATCCTAAAGCATAAGTACTTACACTCATTGTAAAGGGGATATCTGCAATTCCAATCATATTCTTTTTAAAAACTAAAGCATCAATACCAAGTTGTCCCATAACTTTGCCAAATATTAGATAAACAGATAACATTCCTAATAGGGCAAATCCCCCAACACTGAGACCCATTACAGTACCACCAGTAAAGGCAACTTTTAAAGTTTTACCTTTATCTTTTGTTATTCTTGCAGTATTTGTGACTCTAACATTTGCTTTTGTTGCCATTTTCATGCCAACATATCCTGCTAGACCACTCATAGTAGCCCCAATAACAAAACAAATAGCAGCTGTCCAAGATACCAATAAGAAAATTATAATAAAAAGGATTGCTCCAACTATATAAAGTAAGTGCCATTCTTGATGAAGAAATTCGCTAGCTCCATCTTGAATATGAGCAGCAATTATTTTCATAGATTCTGTTCCTGCATCTAATTTACTGACTTTTATATAGTTAAATAAAGCTAGGCATAGTGAAAAAACAATTGCAATAACCAATAAAATATATAACATAACAAACCTCCTAGTTATGTAATTAAATCATTTTCTCTTTTTATATATAGTATTATACTATCACTCTATTGAGAAAGAAAGTGTCAATGACTTTATTAATTACTGTAGTATTACTTAATGCAAAATGTTTGGTTTATATTGGATTTCCTTATGGATACCAAGCAATGATTCGCTTGCAACACGAAGTAGTGTATTAATTCCAAAAGTAAAATTACGACAATTTCTTTTGCAATAGCCTTGGAACTCAATTTGGATGA
>JAENWY010000378.1 GCA_016649775.1 Spirochaetaceae bacterium | reverse complement strand
TTTTTATATTATATTCTCCGAATACAAATAGTACATAACCAGCAATAGCTGCTATCTCAAAAAGCATAGCCAACATTCTTAAAATACCGCAAAGTATATATGCTTTATCCCCAAATCTCAAAGATAATGTTGCAGGTTGTAAGCTAATAATATATAAAAGCGAAAAGAACAATGAGCTTAACAATATAATTGTTATTGAAATTACCGTTAACATTTTCACCTCTTATAGCATTTTTTGCGCCCTCAGGGTCTGGCAAACATTTACTTAACTAACCTGCAAGCGTGTTCTGCCTTCAGCTAGGTTGGCGTATTTCTTGCCTACGCAAACTTAATCGTAATTAAAGCATAGCATCTTTTTACCATAGAGCAATGGGAAACTATTAAAAAATCGGAATAGTAGCCCTTCATTGGCTCCAAAAGGCAGATAGACAAACCGGGCGTGGTCTGTGAAGCAAGCCTCCCAAAACGAATACATACCAATGGTGATGGAATTTGGAAAACTCACCACACGTATCTTGAAAAGGATGATCCAGAAGATGGCCAGATACCCGACAGAATATCAATTAAGAATATTTGTTACGTGTTTACCTGGCTAATTTTATTACTTTTAATTGTAGGTTTCACTAATATATATGTAAAAGAAATAATGGCAACGATGCCAAGACTAATAAACAATCCTATACGCTGGTTAGGAGTAAATGTTACTCCTAATAAAGTAAAGATAATAAGAACAATTCCTGTATATGAACTATAGGGTGCAAGATACATTGTAAATATTTTATCTTTGGGATTTTGAAGTGGAGAGTAGCTCTTTCTGTTTTTTATTTGGGAGGATAATATAACGATCCAATTCCCAATTAATAATACACCCGCTGCTGTGGTCAAATATTCATAAAGGTTTTTAGGTAATACAAGAGATAATACGATAGTTATCAGTAACCCACTTGCCCCAAGTAGAAGCGCGATAACGTTTACTCCTTTCTTATTTTTTTTCATTAGTATGGTAGGGGCCTCATGCTCCATTGCAAGGGATAATACTACGTTAGTTATGGCAAATAGGGCACCTACAAAAGTGGAAAATGCTGCACTGATAATAACGATAGTAAAAATGGAACTTATATAGGGATTGTTAAATGCGGATAGTGCACTGATAAAAGGACTTTCACTTACCTTGATTTGCTGCCAATCAACCATTTTTAAAATTATCAATAGTGAGGTAACATATAAAAAAACTAAGGCCAAATTTAAAATATTAATAGCTTTAGGAATTGATTCTTTATGTTTTAATTCTTTAGCGGCTGCTCCAACTACTGCAACTCCAGCAAAAGGGAATAATGCAAAAATCATAGAAGACCATAGTCCTTTAAACCCTTTAGGAAACCAATTCATAGTAGAAAATGAGATTACAGAACTTCCAGAGATAACTCCTATAGGTGATACAACCCCAAGAACAAATAAGACACCAAAAATAATAAACAATACAAGGACTGAAATTTTTACAACGGCAAAAAAAGATTCAATTTCTACAAAATTTTTTACTCC
>JAENWY010000259.1 GCA_016649775.1 Spirochaetaceae bacterium | reverse complement strand
GGGATAAGAGTAAAACGTGAGAAAAGAAGACAAGGGAATCCCAAACACAGAACTGTGTACTAAGTTAATTTCCAACGAGAATTTTAAGATTTCCATTAAGAAATTACTAGGTAACAAAGGTGCTCTAGGAATAGATAATATCCCTGTAAATATCTTGAATTGTACTGAAGATGAAATTGAGGGGAAAAGTCAAATTATTTGATGAAGCTCGTAGTAGAATAGTTGCACGAATTTATAGACCAAAACCTACCATTAGAGTTGAAACACTTAAAGATGATGGTAGTAAACGTATATTAGGTTTGCCAACTGTCTAAGATAAAGTAGTTCAACAAAATATATTACCAGTACTCTCTCATATATTTGAAGAGACCTTCTCTGATAGTAGTTAGGATTGGTTATAGACCAAATAGAAGTGCCCAAGATGCAGTCAGTAAGGCTCAAACCTACATAACAGAAGGCTATAAATATGTGGTAGATTTAGATCTTTCTAAATTCTTTGACAATATAAATCAGGATACTCTAATGAGTTTGATTGATAAAACATTAGTTGATAAAGATATTAGAAGATTGATTTCTTCATTTCTTAAAGCAGGTGTTATTATAGGTGGATTCCAAGAGACTACAGAAAAAGGTACACCACAAGGTGGAGTTATAAGTCCTCTATTATCATAAATTTATTTTATAAAGTGGTGGAAAAGAGGGAATGTAAAATTCTTTTATATTGTGAGAAGTTTGTCTACTAGATTATTCATTTAGCATATTATATATAACTTACTTTACCCTCTAGTAATCCGTGCTTTAATCCCTCATATGATAATTCGGGAACTTCGAGGAAGCAACTTCTGTCTCCAATATTTTCAAAGTAGTGTGCATCAGATCCTGTTAAAACTGTTAAGCCTTTAGTATCTTTGATTTTATCTGGATGAATTGCTTCAAGAGCTGAGTATGGTAAATCAGGAAGAAATCCCAAATTGGCTAAAATGCTATTTACTGACCTATCTATATGAGCTGGAATTACAAGACCATCTCTAGAAAGTGTTTCATTTACTACATCTTCTAAAGATATGCCACAGGTAGTTATTAATGATTTCTTATAAATTCCAATAATCTCACCGTCTAAATTAACAATATTTTGATTACCTAATAATTTAGGGTTATTATCAATATTAGGAAGAAGAGCTTCTATTAGGCTACCAAACTCTATTGCACTTTCAATATTATTAAAAATAGATAGCACATGTACATCTTCAATCGTATTAATTTCTATTCCAAATAAGCCCAGTATGTTGCATAGTTCACAGGCCTCTTTAAAAGGCTTTAGATTCTTACTACAGTTGTGATCAGTTAAAGCTATGATATCAATATTTTGTTCTAGAGCTTCTATGGCTAATAAAGCTGGAGTTAACTCATCACTACCACATGGTGATAAACAACTATGGTTGTGTAAATCTATTTTTATCTTCATAACATTTTATTTAAATAGTTCTAAAGATTTTGCTATTTTTATAGAAGCATGAAATTGATTATCTTCTGTTGTAAATAATGAAATCTCACTATCTTTTGCTGCTTTAATCATATCGTCTGGACAACTTCTTCCGTTGCAAATTACTATGGCAGGCATTGAAGTAAGAGAACCTACAGCAATAGTATTTTTGTGAGCTTGAACAGTAACCAATATACTATTATCTCCTACATTTCCAATAACATCAGATAATAAATCCCCTGTATAAGCATTATTGATAACTAAATCCTCATCAACTAACAATATAGTTTTAAATCCTTCGATTTTAGACAAGTCCTTAACAGTCATTATTTGTCTCCTTTTGAATCACTTAAATTTATAGAACATTCAACATGAGTTCCTTTTTCAGAACTTGTAATTGAAAAATCATCACATACATTTCTTACATTGGGTAACCCCATACCAGCCCCAAAACCTAGAGATCTAATCCAATCTGTTGCAGTAGACCAACCTGGCGTTAAAGCTTTTTCAATATCTTTTATGCCGGGTCCCTTATCTTGAGCTATAATAGTTAATTTTTGTGGTGTGTATATTGTAATTAATTCTCCACCATTAGAATGAACAACTATGTTCATTTCTAATTCATAACAAGCAATTGCTGCTCGTCTAATAATAGCAGATGGAATTTCTGCTAATTTTAGTTTCTTTTTAACTTGTGTACTCGCATATCCTGCTTTTTCAAAATCAAATCTAATTATTGTATGAGATTTTACTTCACCTTCAATTTTATAAGCATCACGAGAAATATTTTCAGCATTTGCTTTTTCTAGATCCTCAATTTCTTTATTAATTTCGACAAGAAGTGTAGCAGTAATATCACGAGAAGTAATTATTCCAACAAGTTCTTTTCCTTTGTCAATTACGGGAAATCTATGAAATGAGAATTTATCAAAGTAGTTAATTGCAAAGGAAATTGGCATATCATCTTCTAATATAGTTATATTTGTAGTCATGTATTCTTTGCAAGGTTCTTCAATATATCCTTTATCAAGAGCTTGAATTATATCATCAATACTAACTAAGCCAATCATTCTTTTTCCTTGAACAATTGGAATACCAGTAATTTTATTAATCTTCATTAAATTCTGAATTTTTCGAAGACTAGTATCCATCGTAGCTGTAATAATATCTGTATACATGACATCTTTAACTTTTAAGCTATATATTAAATCTAATATTACTGTAGGGGAACTTATCGTATTAATTGGTATTTCATTCATTTGTTAAGTATACTATAGTTTTTAGTGTTTTGAAAATTAAATAATTATATATCGATTTTCTTTATTTATTTCTTTTTTTTAGCATATGTTAAAATTTATAGGCTCAAAGTTGTATAGAGGGGAATGATTACTTAGATAACAATAAAAATTGGATCATATGATGCTCTAAATGAAAAAAAAGGAAGAAGCTATCCAAGACTAAAAACCCATTTGATAGGAAGTAATTGCCATTATTTAATATGATGTTTTTTCAAGTACCTTTGAAGTTGCTAAAGGATTCCTAAATATC
>JAENWY010000360.1 GCA_016649775.1 Spirochaetaceae bacterium | reverse complement strand
CAATCAACTTTTGTAGTGAATCCTGGTCCTAATGCTATTACTAAAGGAGCATCTGTGATTTTTGTAGCAATATTCTTTTTTGCAAGAATTCCATCTACTACAATTTGAGGATGAAGTATCTTTATTAGTGTACCATGAGGATCATTGCAAATTACAACTTGTCTATTATCGAGTACCTCATTAATTTGTTCTAAATCAGTTGGATCTACTTTTACAGCTGTAACACCCTCAACATTGATTTGACCATCATACATAGCTTGAGCAAAAGAAACGGTTCTTCTTATTACTGTAGGTTTTTCAATTTCAAGAGATATAACTCTATAACCACTGTTATGTAGTTTTAGTATTGTAGCTGTTGATAAATCTCCACCACCTCTAACAATAATAGGTCTATATTTTGTAGTTCTAGATATTGAAGAGCATTTATGAGTTGAAGCTAATAATTCAGCTACAATAGCAAGGGCTACATGGGAGGGTGTTTGTCCTCCTAATTCTAAACCAATAGGGCAATGGAACTTCTTATTTTGATCTGCACTAAATTCAATTTTACCGATGAATTTATTCATATGTTTATGACTAGCCATAACACCAATATAACTTGCTTTAGATGAAAGTGAATTTATATAATCTTGACCAACCATTAAACTATGGTTGAGTGCTAAAATTGAATCTCTTTCAGTAATATCTAGAGACTTTAAAGCTACACTAACATCTGTTGTTAATATGATAGATGAAGCCATTTCAAAGATTTCTTTTTTTGCAAAATCTTCTCTTTTTTCAATAATGCATATTTCGAAGCCACATTTATTAGCAAGAGTTGCAACTTCTTTTGCTACATGACCTCCTCCTATAATAATAGCTCTATTATTAATTTCACTGATATCAATTGAAATCTCATGATAAGAAAGTTCTGGATTGTCAACAGATTCTTCAATTCTAAAAAGACCACCTTGTCCTTTCTGTAGACATTCTACAGCTTTTAAAGTTACTTTATGTTCACTTAATCCACCACCAATTGTGCCGAAAGTCTTTCCATCTTTTTGAACAAGCATTCTACCACTAGTTCTAGTAACTGTACCTTTGGTATTAACTATAGTAACCCATGCAAAAGGTATGTTTTTTTCTTCTAAGTTTGAAGCCACTTTAAAGGGGCTATTTTCTATATTATTCATGTATTTATTATAACAGGATAACATGCATTTGAAAACAACTTTTTTTTATATATAATTAGGATTATAATTGATTATTATGGATAAAATTAAAAGAATAATTGGCATAGATGTATATAAAGATCACTATGATGCATGTTTCCAAGAAATAGATGGAAACAAGATAAATTACTATACAGGTTCGAGTACTAGTGATTATGGAAAACAACGATTGATGGCTAGAATTGATGAGTATGATATGATTATTATTTCAGAATCAATGTTTGCGGCTATTCTTTCTTTAAGATTTGTGGATAGGGTAAAGATTGTTAATAATAACTTTATTACAATTATCAGCAAAGCTGATGTGGAACGAGGTAAAAAAATGGCTACTTTTTTCACAAATAATTTAGTTAATAAAAAGGACGATAAGTTAAGCGATAAAATGATTAATAATCTATTAGTTGCTGGTGAACAAAGAGTAAATGAATGTGAACGTTTAAATGACTTAAGTCAAGAATTAATCTCAAAAATTTCAAGGGATGAATCAGTTGATTTTTCAGATGTTTTGGATTTAGAAGAGGGGGGTAGAATTTATAATAGTT
>JAENWY010000106.1 GCA_016649775.1 Spirochaetaceae bacterium | reverse complement strand
TTCCACAAATTCATATTCAGTGGAAGAGTTTTTTACTTGTATTTTAATATAGAAAGAGGTATTATACATATACATTTTTATGTAAGGAAGAAACTCTTTTTGACGGGAAGTTCTTCCTTTTTTTTATCCTTTTTCTTATTATAAGTGATAATTATCAATAAAGCAAAATGTTTATAATTTCTAAAAGACAGTGCAATGGAATCCCTGAATCTGTTAAAAATATTGTGCTAGTCTATAATAAATACTAGAATCAAAGTTTGGTATTCTCTCTATTTTACATAATTTATTTAAAGTTTTAATATCATTAATTTCCTTTTTTGTTAAACTATTTGTTATTTTCATTAACTTTTTCCTTTTAAACAATTTTTAAAATATAGCTAATAAATACTCACAAATATGATTAAAAATAATTTCTATAACATACTTAATGGGTCAACATCAATTTCTAAATATAAAGTTGAATGCAATTTATAATTTTCTAACATACTTTTTACCAACCATTGAGAAGTTCTAATATCTTTTGATTCTATTAATATATAATATCTGAAATTATTATTTATCTTAGCTATAGCACATTCACTAGGGCCCATGATATCTGGAATATCATTATAAGAGTCACCGAGTTTTTCACAAAGTTGCTCTAAAATATCAACAATTTCTGTTGCAGATATTATAACTTTATTTAAATCTCTTCCTCTAACAACTAAATTCAAATGCCTAGAGTAAGGAGGAAATCCAGTTTCTTCTCTTACCTGTAGTTCATTTTGATAAAACCCTTCACTATCAGAATGAATAGCATATTGGATTGCATCATTTCTTGGCTTAAAAGTCTGAATAAATACTCGTCCATGTTCAGAGAAACGTCCAGCCCTTCCTGCAACCTGAGTAATTAAACCAAAAGTTCTTTCCTGAGATCTAAAATCTGGAATATTGATACCAGAATCGGCTAAAACAATTCCAACAAGTTCAACATTTGGAAAGTTAAAACCCTTTGCTACCATCTGCGTACCTAAGAGAATATTAGTTTCTCCAGATTTAAATCTATCAAGAACTGCAAAAACATTTTTCTTAACTTTTGCAACATCACCATCTAATCTATCAATAGTGGCAAAAGGAAATAAATTTTTAATCTCTTGCTCAACCATTTCTGTTCCAAACCCACTATAGCCAACATCAAGAGAATGACAATCCGGGCACATTCTAATAGGTTGCGTTTTATATCCACAGTAATGGCAAACCATACTATTATCTGTTTTATGATAAGTAAGAGCTACTGTGCAATGAGGACAAGCCATCTCATAGCCACAACTTTTACAATGAAAAAAGTAAGAAAACCCTCTTCTATTTAAAAACAGAATAACTTGTTTCTTCTTTCTAAGAGTTTCATTAATAGCATCTTGGAGTTCATTAGATATAAGATTTTTTTGTCCTAACATATCTACTATTCTCATATTAGGAATTTCACCCTTACCCACTCTATATGGTAGATTAAGACGCTTAATATTTCCTTCACTCATCAACTTCCAAGCTTCAAGTGATGGAGTTGCAGAGCCCATTACAAGAGTAGCACCAGTAGTAGAACATCTTTTTTGAGCAATCTGACGCGCATGATAGCGTGGAGTTTGTCCACTTTTATAAGAATTTTCATGTTCTTCATCAATTATTATTAATCCCAAATTGTCAAAAGGAGCAAATATGGCAGAACGAACACCGATAGCAAGAGAGACTTCACTATTTTTAATCTTTCGCCATTGAGCTAACCTTTGGCTAGCACTCATGCCGGAATGTAAAATTGCAACAGAGTCTTTAAATCTATTGCCTACTTGTTGTATTAATTGATGAGTTAATGTTATTTCAGGAACAAGATAAATTACCTGTTTACCACTTTTAATAACTTCTTCAGCACATCTAAAATAGACTTCACTTTTACCAGAACCTGTTACACCATATAAATAATATAATTTATCTTGTTTTGAGTTTATTTCATCAATTGCTTGTATTTGATAAGAGCTTAATTCTTCAACAGGTAATGTTGATATATCAGTTTCTGCAATAGAAACTGATATACTTTTATCTACTCTACCACCAGGTATTTGTAGAGCCAAAGCCTCTCCTGGAGAACATAAATAAAATGAAGACATCCAATAGGCAAGATCTATTTCAGTCTGTGAATATATTGGCTCTTTATCTATAATTCGATTAATTGGCTTAATAGTATATTTAACATCTAAAGATTCAACAGTTTCGATAATGTATGCAGTTTTTTTCTTAGCAGAGCGAAATGGAACTTCAACTCTTTTTCCAATCATTGCTTCACCTTTAGTATCTTCAGGAACAGAATAAGTTAACTCTTTTGAAAAAGGCAAAGCTAGTAATACTTTAACAAACATTAGTTGCTCCTAGTTATAGAAGATGCAGAACTATCTAATAATTTTGCTACTCTTTTTACATCTTCCCAAGCAGGTCTTTTCCATTCATTAGGATTGCGAAGCACAGCTGAGGGATGATAGGTAACAACAACAGGTATTCCATTATAATAGATTGGTCGATTTCTTAACTTTGAAAGAGATAGTTCATTCTCTAATAAACCATTTGCAGCTACTTTTCCAAGAACTAAGATAGCGGAAGGAGCTACTAGTTGTATTTCTCTTTTTAAATAATTCTTACAAGAGTTAACCATATCAGAGGTTGGATTATTTCCACTATAGCATTTCACTATATTAGTTAGATAGACCTCTTTTCTCATATCAAGATTTATAGCTTTTAGCCATTTTTCAAGAAATTGTCCAGATGGACCTACAAATATTTCACCACTATTATCCTCATATTCACCTGGTCCCTCACCAATTACTAAAAGCTTAGAGCCCAAGGAACCTTCTCCAAAAATAGTATTTTTTCTAATTTTATAGGCTACACAATCACGGCAAGATTTTGCTCTGATTTGAAGTTGTGAATAATTTGAATCAGAAATACTATTATCAACATTATTAAAATTTGAGTTAAATTGACTAACTTTTGCAAAATACTTATCACTATAATCACAACTAAAATATTTTATACTAGAATTATCATCTTTAGGAATTTCAAATAATGAGTTTTGTAGTTTATTTAAATTTTCTTTTGGAACAGTAGCTTGCAAGTTAATAGAAGTACTTTGTATTTTATTTGTATTGATATTTACACGTTTTCTAAATTCTTCAAAAGCTGAAGCTCTATTATGAACTTCAGAAGGTGAAGATTGAGAAGAATTATTTGTTTTAAATTCTTTTGGAGGAGAAACTTCAAGTTTCTTATTAGGATCTAAAATAGTTTCAACTAAAGATGATAAATCATAAGAATCATGCTTTATAGGTTCAGAGGGAAGAGGGTCACCTTTTAATATTGCTTGGCCCTCATCAAATAAATTCAACAATTTATTTAAGGAATTATTTAACTTATCTTTTTTTAAATCCTTATTACTTTCCATCAAATCCTCTTTATTTTCTATTTTGGTTCCCCATTAATCAGAGAGCCTACGGGAATAGCTGTATCCTCAAACCATTTATATTCATTTCCATCATAAGAAATTCTATATAAAAATAGTCCATTTGGAGATGCCGTTGTTTCAGCTTTTTTTCTATCCATACTTAAAAGAATTTCTTTAAATTCTTCAACACTTTTTTTCTTATAAGCAAAAACCATTTGTGTTCCAACTATACTTCTTACCATTTTATATAAGAAAGCATTACCACAAATTGTGTATACTAAAACCTCATAACCCCATTTATCTTTTTCGAGTGTCCAATAAGATTCGTAGATATCTCTACATTTTGAAGGAGATACATCTCCAACTGAAGTAAATGTAGTAAAATCATGAGTACCTTGCAAACATTTTGCAAAACTATTTAATAAATCTATACTTGGTAAATTTTTTGCTTTAGATATAAAACCATTATCTGCAGCAGTCATTTCATTCTCTTTTTTGTAATAATATTTATATTCTCTAGCAAAAGCTGAATAACGAGAATGAAAAGAGCCATCCACTTCAACACATTTTAAAATTCTTACAGTTGCAGGCAATTTACTATTTAATACATTTAAATAGGCAAAAGCTGGAATATTTAAATGAGTTGTATCAAAGTGACAAACCTGTCCCATTGCATGAACTCCACTATCCGTTCTCCCAGCTCCAATAATTTTTATATCTTCATTAAGCATTTTTTTTAATGCTTTTTCTATTGCTTGTTCAACACCTACACCATTTTTCTGTCTCTGCCAACCATTAAAAGCTCGACCATCATAAGAAACGGTTAAAGCATAACGCTTTAACCCGTCTTCTAATGGTTTTAATGGTGGTCTATTCCAATCTACCCTAGCCATCTATTTCCCCAATAATTACAATAGCTACAGCCATAGGAAAATCATGGGAAATTGAAATTTCACATTTAAGATTTGGATAATTAATTAATGAGTTACCCTCAAGATTAAGTACTGGTTGTCCGCTATCTAAATTTGTTACTACTATTTCAGAAGGCTTCAATTTTGTAAAGGCTACACCTAGTGCTTTCGCCAAAGCTTCCTTAACTGCAAAACGACCTGCCAGATATTCCATTTTACTACTTTGTGAGGTATGAGTTGAGGCAACTTGCAATTCTATAGGGTTAAAAAGCCTATTTTTTGTATTATCACTTAGTTTTTCCATTCTAGAAATATTAACAATGTCTATTCCAACTTTATTCACTGATATTTTTATCCTTAAATGCTATTCTTATAGTTTCTGGTACAGCTGAAACAATTATTTCACCTTTATCAAATACTTTATCATCATAGCTAAGAACAACTGTTCTACGAGAGATGCCAATATTATTTATATTACTAAAATCTACACTAGCTATTACTAATGCAGGATCTATTAAATATATAATACTCTCACTACCATTTATATTAATTGTAATTGAATTCGGAACAAGACTTTCAGCCTCATAATTTACTGGAAAAATAACCTCAAGTGGGACAACTACTTGTCTATCAGTATAGGAACTAAAATTAACTAAGAAATAACAACTGAGTGCTAAAAGTACACATACAAGCTTTACTTGCCATTGATCTAAAACAGATTGTAAAAAACTATTTTTGGTCATCTATAGCCTCCTCTGTTTCATATCCATTAACAAATTCTTGATTAGAAAATAATGCTGGAAGAATTCTCCTTATTTCTGCAGTAGATAAATCATAATAAAGTCCAGCATTATAGGCTAAGGTTAAAGCTCCTGTTTCTTCTGAAATAACAATAACAATAGCATCAGTTTCTTCACATATCCCTAAAGCAGCTCTATGACGAGTACCAAATGTCTTTTTTATATCTGTTTGCTCACTTAAGGGAAGATAACAACCTGCGGCTATTATCTTATCCCCAGAGACAACAATTGCACCATCGTGAAGAGGTGTATCGTGATCAAATACTGTTAGTATTAATTGACTAGATAATTGAGCATCTAGAGTAGTTCCTGAATTAATAACAGATGTTAGAGCATCCTTTCTAGGGAACACAATTAAGGCCCCTCTTCTGATATCTTTCAAGGCACCACAAGCACTTAATATTATATCAATTTGATCTGATATAGTTGCAAGCGTTGTCAATTTTAAACGAGACTTACTTAGCCATCCACCTGCAAAAGATCTTCTAAGTTCACTCTGAAAAATGAGGCATAGAAAAATTATATAGGGAATAGCTAATAATTCAAAAAGCTTTACTAATACTTCTAATTTGAAAACATAACAAATAATGAATATTGCAAAAGCTGCTCCCATCATCTTAACCATTCGTTGTATTCTAGATCTATCTAAGGCCATATAGAATTGATAGAACAACCAGGTTAAAAAAGAAATCTGAACAATTGCTTTAATTATAGTTATAACTTGAGAGTCAAAATTCAACATATCTAATCCTTTAATTTACTATAGGATAATATCATTCATCCTCATTGCCAACCCAATTTAATGTTCGCTTAACTGCTTTTTTCCAGTTTCGTAGTCTTATTTCACGTTCTTCATCAGACATAGCCGGTTCCCAACGTTTTTTTTCTTTCCATTGCAACTTTAATTCATCAAGATCTTTCCAAACTTTTATACTTAATCCAGCTGCGTAAGCTGCTCCTAAAGCAGTTGTTTCTACAACTTCAGGTCTAATTACAGGAATTCCTAATAAATCTGCTTGGAATTTCATTAGAGGCTGACTATTAGTTAATCCTCCATCAACCTTTAATTCACTAATTAATATACTTGAATCTTTTTCTATTGTTTTAAATATATCATAGGCTTGGAAAGCAGTAGCATTTAATATAGCTTTACAAAGATGAGCTTTAGTTGCAAATCCTGTAAGTCCAGCAATAACACCCCTAGCATCAGATCTCCAATAAGGAGCAAATAAACCACTGAAAGCTGGAACAATATATACACCACCACAGTTTTCAACACTACTTGCAAGTTCATCTAATTCTTGCGGAGAATCAACAATTTGAAGATTATCTCTTGCCCATTGCACAAGAGAACCAGCAACTGCAATTGAACCCTCTAATGCATAAATGGGTTTTTGATCTCCAATTTGATAAGCTACAGTCGTTAATAATCCATTTTTACTTATGCAATATTTTTCACCAGTATTAACCAGTAAAAAACAACCTGTTCCATAAGTACTTTTCCCATTACCAGGTGAAAAACAAGCCTGTCCAAATAAAGCAGCCTGTTGATCTCCTAAAATACCACAAACAGGAATTATTGTTCTAAATGGACCACTAGTTGAGGTAACCCCATATAAAACACCAGAGGAAGGTACTATTTCAGGTAGGCAACCATGAGGGATATTGAAAAGATCAAGCATTTCATCATCCCATTTAAGAGTTTCAATGTTCATTAATAAATAACGAGAAGCATTAGTTACATCTGTAACTATAGCATCTCCACCTGTAAGATTCCAAGTTAACCAGGTATCGATTGTACCAAAAACAGCAGTTCCTTCCTCAGCGGCTTCTCTTAAGCCTTCAACGTTATCAAGTAACCAGGAAATCTTGCTTGCAGCAAAATAAGGACTCATTCTAAGTCCTGTCTTATTTGCTATCCAAGAGGCATCAACTGTGCTTGCAACTTCATCTATCTTTTCTGTTCCACGAAGATCTTGCCAAACAATAGCATTATACCAAACTTTACCTGAAATAGGATTCCATGCAATAACAGTTTCTCTTTGATTAGTTATACCAATACCTGAAATATCAAGACCTTGTATATTACTCTTTTTAAGTGCTTGTACAATACATTTACAAGAATTATCCCAAATTTCGCAAGGATCGTGCTCAACCCAACCTGGTTGAGGGAAAATTTGTTTATGTTCTATTTGATGAGATGTAACGATTTCACCCTTTTCATTGAAAATTATAAATCTAGTAGATGTTGTTCCTTGATCTAAAGCGCCGATATATTGCATGTAAATCCCCCTAAATAGCATTTAACAATTATAGGGTAATTTTATGCCAAAAGCAAAAAGAATTTTACTTATTTTGCTAATTCTTTTTTTCTGGAAAGAATGTAATAAATATACAAAATAATTATGTCGAAAATCTAACAACTTG
>JAENWY010000195.1 GCA_016649775.1 Spirochaetaceae bacterium | reverse complement strand
TTAACGTAGCTTATTTAACTGATACCAATAATATACCTTCTGAGAGTATGAAATATCTAAGAGATTTAGATCTTTTAGTTTTAGTTGCTCTTCAACATAGAGGCCATAAAACTCATTTTAACAAAGAACAAGCAGTTGCTACGGCTAAGAGAATAGGTGCCAAACGAACTTTATTTACACACATAGCACATGGCTTAGAACATGAAAGAGATAATAGTGATTTACCTCTTTCCATGGAATTAGCCTATGATACATTAGAATTAGACTTTGAGGAGTAATAATGGACGATCTATTTAGCGAAAAAGATTTTGAAGATGGCGCTAAAGCACAGGCAGAAAATAATATGCCAAGTGTAAAAATGAAACAAGTAAAGAAACAAAAACTCAAGGAAGAAGAAATTGCGGAAATTGTTGATGTACTTGATTATGAAGATGATGTAGATAGAAAAAAAATATACATAATCGATGGCTTTGGTTTAATCTTTAGATCTTATTATGCTTTTTTTATGAATCCATTATATGATAAAGATGGTCACAACTTTTCAGCAATTTATGGCTTCTTTAATTCTTTATCAATGGTAATTAGAGAATTTAAACCTGATTATCTAGTAGTTGCTTTAGATTCTAAAGGACCTACCTTTCGTCATGAAATGTATGAGCTCTATAAAGCAAACAGAGATGCAGCTCCTGAAGATCTAAAAGAACAAATTCCTGAAATTATTAAAGTACTTGAATTAATGAAAATTCCAACTCTCGCAAAAGAAGGTTTGGAAGCTGATGATATAATTGCTTCTCTTTGTGATAAAGCAGTTTCTTTAGATCTTGATGCGGTTATGTTTACCGCTGATAAGGATTTATTGCAATTAGTAACAAAAAGAGTATCTGCACTTCGTCCTCCGAAAAAAGGTCAAAAAGAATATAGACTATTTGGACCTAGTGAAGTTGAAGAGGAATTCTTAATTAAATCAACTCAAATTATTGATTATTTATCTCTCGTTGGTGATACAGCTGATAATATTCCAGGTATAACGGGTATTGGCTCAAAGACTGCTGTAAAACTATTAAATGAGTATGGCAATATAGATAATATATATAATAATATATCAAAATTATCAGCTGGAATAAAAAAGAAATTTGATACAGGAAGAGAACAAGTAAAATTATCAAAAGAACTAGTTAAGTTATTTAGAGATCCAAATATTCTAGATGGTTTTGATTTAAGTTATTTTGCAATAGATAAACTAGATATTAATGCAGCTATTCCTTATTTTGAACTTCAAAAATCTAATTCTCTAATTGCTTCTTTAAAGAAAATTATGAGCAATGAAGAAGTAAAAACTTATAATAAAAGAGATGTAAATAGTGAAACCAATCAAGCTTTAGATAAAGAATACAATGAAAAATCTGAGCATGATATTGAAATAGATCCCTCTTTATTAGGGGAGTCTCTGCTTCACCCATTAACTGATGTTAATGAACTTAGAGAATTGTTTGAGAAAATAGCATTAGGTCCTGGTATTATGGCTTTTGATACAGAAACAACTGGTATTGATGCTATGAAAGCAACCCTTGTTGGTTTTAGTTTTTGCTATGAAGCAAAAGAAGCTTGGTATTTTCCATTAGTTTGTGGTGGTAAAAGAGTTCAAGAAGAAGAGCCAATCAGAGAAGTATTCAAAGAATACATAGAATCTGGAAGAATTGGTATTATTGGACAAAATATAAAATATGATTATAAGATATTATCACGTTTTGGAGTTAAAATAACAAACATTATATATGATACCATGATTGCTGCTTGGTTATATGATTCAAATATTGGTGTCTACAATATGGATGATTTAGCACTAAGATATCTTAACTATTCAACAATTGAATTCAAAGAAGTAGTTCCCAAAGATGGATTATTTTCAGATATTATTCTCTCTGATGCCGTTTTATATGCAGCTGAAGATAGTGATATTACTTTCCGTTTATATAAGTTCTTTGATAAATTACTATCTGATAAATTAAAGAAAGTTCTAAAAGAAATTGAACTTCCTTTAATAACTATATTAGCTGAAATGGAAATAGAAGGCATTATAGTATCAGAGGAAAAACTAGCTAAATTATCTCAATTATATGGTGATAGATTAACTGAAATTACAAATCATATTTATGAGTTAAGTGGAAAAGAATTTAATATTAATTCTACTAAACAACTGCAAGTAGTATTGTTTGATGAACTTATGTTAACTCCAGGAAAGAAAACCAAAACAGGTTTTTCAACAGCTACTGATGTGTTAGAAGCTATTAAAGATGAGAGCCCAATTGTTAAAGAAATTCTGGAATATAGAAGTTTAACAAAATTGAAAAGTACTTATATTGATTCATTACCTTTATTGATTAATGAAGATACCAATCGTATACATACCTCTTTCCTACAAATAGGAACTGCCACAGGTAGATTATCTTCAAAGAATCCAAATCTTCAGAATATCCCAATTAGATCTGAGGATGGTAGACGAATTAGAGATGCTTTTATACCAAAACAAGGATGTGTATTTGTTTCAGCTGATTATGCTCAAATTGAACTGGTTGTACTTGCGCATATGGCAGAAGATGAATCATTGAGAGAAGCCTTTAAAGAAGGTGTAGATGTCCATACCTTTACAGCCTCTCTAGTATTTAACAAAACAATGGAAGAGGTAACATCTTCAGAAAGAAGAATGGCTAAAACTATTAATTTTGGTGTTATGTATGGTATGAGTGCCTTTAGATTATCTAAAGAATTAGAAATTTCAAGAACTGAGGCAAATAATTTTATTAAGGCTTATTTTTCTCGTTATAATGGTGTTGCAAAATTTATTGACTCAACAGTCTCTACTGTTAGAAAAAATGGTTATGTTACTACTTTATTTAATCATACAAGAGGCGTTCCTAAAATTAACAGTAGAAATAAACTTGAAAAAAATGCAAGTGAAAGAATTGCTGTAAACTCAATTATTCAAGGAACAGCTGCTGAAATTATGAAAATTGGAATGATTAAAGTTTCAAAGTCTCTTAAGACTAATAATTTAAAGAGTAAACTATTATTACAAGTTCATGATGAGTTAATTCTTGAAGTAGTTGAAGATGAAGTAGAGCAAGTTAAAGTACTATTGAAAGAATGTCTTGAAGGAGCTGTTAAACTAGCAATTCCATTGAGAACAAGTATTGAAATAGGTCATAGTTGGGGTGAAATGCACTAATATGGCGTTTATAATAGGACTTACTGGCAAAGCTTGTACTGGAAAAAATGTAGTAGCTACCGCTCTAACAGAAAAGAATTTTTATGTTATTGATGTTGATAAGCTTGGGCATCAAGCTTTGAGAGAAAATAAAGATTTAATTGTTAAAACCTTTGGTGAGGTTTTAACTGATGAGGGAATTGTTGATAGAAGGAAACTTGGAGATATAGTTTTTTCATCAAAAACAAAATTAAGAGAACTTGAAGCAATTACTCACCCTGGTATAAAAAAAATAATAATCAATTTAATAAAAGAAGAGAAAAAAGGTAAAAATAGGGATGTTGTAATAAATGCAGCAATTCTTGAAAGAGGTAATCTTTTAGAACTTTGTGATAAAGTAATATATGTAAAGAGTAATTTATTTCAAAGATACAAAAGAACAAAGAAGAGAGATAATCGTGGCTTCTTTTGGTTTCTAAAAAGGACAATAGCTCAAAAAGATATAAAAAAGCCTTTAAATTGGTCAAAGAAGAACCTTTTTACATTTAATAATAACAACGGAATTGATAATATTTATCGACAAGTTAACAATTTCTATGTTATATTATATAAAAAGGAACATTAAGTAGATTTAATTATCTTAACCCTTGTCAAAAGTTATGCATTACATGATAATTTATGTAACAGTATATGTTTTTTATTGTTAATAAATTGTAAATTAAGACCTTTTGGGCCATTTTTATATAGATTTAGGAGGATATCCGTAGCTTCCTTAAAGGAAAATTTCGGTACTATATTTATGAAAAAAACAACTCGTGTTTCACTGTTGGTATTTACTTTAGTAGCTGCTATCTTAGCGTTTGGAGTTCTGTGGTATACAAGACCCGGTGCACCTAGCTATGTACTACAAGAAGCAAAAGCAAGACAAGGAATACCCCTTTTAGAAGTAACTACAACGGCTAAACAAACTCCTCCTATAGAGATTAATTTAGACTATAATACAATAACAGCTAAAGTTAAAGAAAATTTAGTTGGAGATGCAGGTTTTAGTTCAGTAATGGCTAAAAGTGTATCTTCATCAGCCTCATTATTAGTAGAAAAAAAGATGGATAGTTTCAGAACTGA
>JAENWY010000098.1 GCA_016649775.1 Spirochaetaceae bacterium | reverse complement strand
GTAATACCTACAAAAGAAGATTGTGACGGATTTAATAGATTCTACGAATTATATAAAGGTTCATTGGCTATTGAAAGCGCTGCGATTCACTGTTTAAAATAATTATTTAGTTAAAAAAAAGAAGGTTTGATCTTATTTAATTTAAGAAAACCTTTTTTTTTGATATATTATTCCAATGCTCACAACTTAAGGAATAATTGGTAAGTCTTTTACGTAATAACCAATTATTCATTGCTTTAATGTAGGATATCTATCCTCAGAAATACGCGTAATGAGCTTAAGTTGTGAACATTGATATTATTCAGGTATATTTTCTTTAAGAATAATTGATATTGGAATAGGGGAAGTTGTAACCGTATCTTCTAATTTCATTACTTTTATTCTAAATATTTCTTGAAGTGTGTTATAACCTTGTAATTCAGGTTGTTGTGAAATCAGAGCAGCTATATTTCCTAATTTTAATTGTTCAACATTTTCACTTAATAAATCAAAACCTACAATACAAGGGTGAACTTCCATTTTTTTATTTGCAATATATTCAGCTAATTGACCTGTTGCAGAATTAGTCATAAATACTCCTGCAACATAAGGATATTCTAATAAAAGCGAATCTACAAAAGAAAAGAACAATTCATCAGAACTTTCTTGCCAAGTATAATTTAAAACTATTGCATCTTTATCTTTAAAGTAATCAATAAAACCTTGAGAACGTCTTTGTTGGTTATATGCCGTGTTGTGCATCTGAAGTGAAATAAAGGTATTTTTACCTGGTTTGAAGAGTTCCATCAAGCGAGCACTGCACCAACCAGCTGCATAAGGATCTTGTAAATTTTCTGTAATAGGTGATGTATTACAAAGAGGTGAGTCAAAAAAAGCATATTGAATATTTTCTAATTGACTAATTAATTGATATGCTTCACTTTGTACAATAGGAGCAAGTGCTAAAACATCAATATTTTTATTTTTTAATTCTAGACCTTTATTTAATAGGTCACCTCTAATTTGGCGATCAAATTCTAACATAACAATTTCAACACTAAATGCTGATATTTCATCTATTGCTTTATTAACACCACTAAAGCACTTTTCCCAGTAACCTTGCTCAGTATCTAATCGAGGAACTAGAAGACCAATCTTTAAGATAGCACCTGTTTTTAAATTACTAGCAATAATATTTGTTTTATAACCAGATTCTTTTATAATTTTTTCAATTTTTGCTTTTGTTAAAGGGGCAACTCTTCCTCTTTTGTGTATCACTCTATCCACAGTACCAATAGAGACACTTGCTAATTCTGCAATCTCTGATATTTTCATAAAATCAACCTAACTTTTAAATTATTATTTATCATTTATCATTAACAAAAAAGTCAATAACAAATATTTTACTAAGTATATAATATTATCATTCAAAAATAAATAATCTCTACTTATATTCTAATTTTAAAATTATATATATAAAAGAGATTATTTACTTAATATTTACTTTTGACCATAGTAAGCATTACTACCGTGTTTTCTCATATAATGTTTATCAATTATATAAGAAGGTAGCGGTTTAATACTTTTTTGAAGTGGAATCATAAAATATGCCATTTTTGCTATTTCTTCTAAAACAGCAGCATTATAAACACTCTTATGAGCACTTTCTCCCCAAGCAAAAGGACCATGACCAGAAACTAAAACCATAGGATTCTCTAAAGGATTTAACTCTTTGGACGGAAAAAGTTCTCCTCCAATTAACGGCATAGCTTGTAATTTATTACTAAATGTATCAACAATAATTAGTCCAGTATTCTTCTCATAATCAGTAATAACCTGATATCTATCTAAATAGGGCGTACAAGGTATTGGGTTAGGGGTGTGATCTGCATGAGTTGTTCCTTGAATTGGAATTGAATTACAAGATTGTGCCCATGCTGTTGCATAAGGTGAATGAGTGTGTGTAATTCCTCCAATATTAGGAAAACTCTTATATAATACTAGATGAGTTGGGGTATCAGAGGAAGGTCTTTTAGTACCTTCAACTATATTCCCCTCTAAATCTAATACTACCATATCATCTACTGTTAGTTCATCATATTCTACACCTGATGGTTTAATAGCAAAAACACCCTTATTCTTGTCAAATGAAGATACATTTCCCCAAGTGTAAATAGCTAGACCTCTTTTAGGAATTTCTAAATTGGCTAAATAAGCTTCTTCTTTAAGATTTTGATAATTACTACCCATAATCTTATTTCCAAGCCATTCGATTCATTTTATCAATAAATCTGAAGTTTTCTACTGTTGTATTCTTAGTAATAGCTAATAATTCAATATTATTTATTTCTGAGTAATAAGTTATATAATCTTGATCAAGTGCACTAGACATTGCATTATGATGACCGCCACCACTTAAAATCCAACATTCTGTTGAAGTATAGAAATCAGGAAGAGGCTTCCATAAAGCTCTTGCTACAGGCAATTTTTTAAATTCAGCTTCAGGTTTAATTATCTGTATATCATTATAAACTAGACGTAGCCTACCACCTAAATCAATGATAGAAAGTGTAAAGCCAGGGCCTTCTTTTGAATTAAATACTAATCTTGCTGGATCTTCTTTATCACCAATTCCTAAAGGATGTACTTCAATAGTTGGGCGTCCTTTAGCGATACTAGGACATACTTCTAGCATGTGAGCACCTAAATTAAATAGTTTTCCTTCTTCTAAATTATAGGTATAATCTTCCATAAATGAACAACCACCTTTAGTAAGACCATCACCCATTAATTTTAAAGTCCTAACCATGGCAGCTGTTTTCCAATCACCTTCACCTGCAAACCCATAACCTTTTGCCATTAAATGTTGAGCAGCTAATCCTGGTAATTGTTTTAATCCATGTAAATCCTGAAAATTAGTAGTAAAGGCTTCACCATCATTATCAACAAGGAACTTTTCGATTGCTAATTCAATTCTAGCTTGTTCTCTTATATGATTAATATTAAAATCATTTGCATTTTTAATATCATAGTCTTTCTGGTATTCATTCATTAATTCATCAATTTGTTCTTCAGTAATACCATTCATTACATCGACTAAATCACCGACACCATAATAGGGAACATTCCAACCCAATTTAATATAAGCTTCAACCTTATCACCACAAGTTACACCAACATCTCTCATATTGTCACCAAAACGAACAATATTCATGCTTCTTCCAGCAACACTAGTTGCAGCGGCTCTCATCCATTTGCTCATTTTAGTTTTAAATCTTTCATCTTCCCAATAACCAACAATAACTGATCTAGGAATATCCATTCTCGCAGTCATATATCCAAATTCTCTATCCCCATGAGCACTTTGGTTTAAATTCATAAAATCCATATCCATTGTATCGTAAGGAATTTTTCTATTAAATTGAGTATTAATTTGTAAAAAAGGTTTATTTAAAGCTCTTAATCCATTAATCCACATTTTTGAAGGAGAAAAAGTATGCATCCAACATATAACGCCAGCACAATATGGATCTAAGCTAGCTTCCATTATTGTTTTCTCTATTAGAGTAGAAGTAACAAGTGTCTCTTTTTGTATTAATTTACAGGGAAGAGCTCCACTTGTATTTAATCCATCTACAATATGTTTAGAATCTAGAGCAACGCTCCTTAAAGTATCCTCTCCGTATAAAAATTGAGATCCTGTTAAGAACCAAAAATAATAATCATTGATATGTTTCATATATTTTCCTTGTTAAATGATTTGTGTTAACGAACACATCCAGTATTACATGAACTTTAATTTTTTGCAATAAAAAAACAGTTTTTTTTTATTAGAATATAATTTGATTTAAAGTAACAAATTATATTCATTTTGAAGCTAAATCTAAGGTAAAATAAAAAATCTAACAAAATACTCAAAATACTCAAAATAATATAAATTTATTACTAAATTAATTAGTACTATAATTATGTTAAGAATTTTAATATCTTGTAATCTATTTAATGCACTAAAAATAGAATTTATATTAATATCTAGAAAGTTTTAAATATTTTTACTTGACTTAACGTTAAATTCGATTGAATATTAATCAAGCGTTAACGAACACACTTTAATAATTTATTAAGTGTATTTTATTTAAACATCACTAAAGGAGATGCAAAATGAAAAAAACTATATTTATGCTACTTGTAGCATTAACAATGGTAAACTCTTTGATATTCGCAAATGGACAAAGCGAATCATCAAGTACAAAACAAAAGGTAGTAGGGGTATGTATGCCTACTCAAAGTTCTGAAAGATGGATTAATGATGGTGCTAATATGAAAAAGCAACTTGAAGCACTTGGATACAAAGTTGAAATGCAATATGCAGAAGATGATGTACAAGCACAAGTTTCTCAGGTAGAAAACTTAATTGTAAAAAAAGTTGATTGTTTAGTAGTAGCTGCTGTTGATTCTTCAGCATTAGTTAATGCTCTAGCAATTGCTAAAGTTAATAAAATACCAGTTATTGCTTATGACCGTTTATTAATGGATACAGATGCTGTTTCTTACTATGCAACATTTGATAATAAAGGTGTTGGAACTGCAATTGGTGATTACATTGTAAAATCTAAAAAATTAGCAACTGCTAAAGCTGATGGTAAAACCTACAATATTGAGTTCTTTATGGGTTCTCCTGACGATAATAACGCACTATTCTTATATAATGGAGTAATGGAAGTATTACAACCTTATCTTGATAATGGTGTTTTAGTTTGTAGATCAGGTAGAACAAGTTTCCAAGAAACTTGTATTCTTCGTTGGTCTCAAGAAACTGCTCAACAAAACTGTGAAAACTATCTATCAGGTTTCTATTCTAATGATCATCTAGATATCGCTTGTTCTGCTTTTGATGGTTTTGCTTATGGTATTAAATCAGCTCTTATGGGAGCAGGTTATACATTAGGCGAAAATTGGCCTCTAATTACTGGTCAAGATGCTGAATTAATGGCAGTTAAAAACATTATTAGTGGCTACCAAACAATGTCTATCTATAAAGATACTCGTTTACTAGCTCAGAAATGTGTATCAATGGTACAAGCTGTATTAACCGGTTCAAAACCAGAAATCAATGATACAACACAATATAACAATCATGTTCTAGTTGTACCTTCTTACTTATGCACACCTATAGCTGTAGATAAATCTAACTATCAAAAAATTATTGTTGATGGCGGATATTACACACCAGACCAACTTAAATAATTAATAAAGTATATCATCCTCAAAAAGCAATTTTTGAGGATGATATTAACTTATGGAGAAGTATAGATGAGTGAAGATTTAATATTAGAGATGAAAAATATCACAAAGACCTTTCCCGGTGTTAGAGCTTTATCTAATGTAAACCTTAAAGTTAAGAGAGGAGAAATTCACTCTTTATGTGGTGAAAATGGAGCTGGAAAATCTACTTTAATGAATGTATTAAGCGGAGTATATCCATATAAATCATATGATGGTGATATTATTTTAAATAATGAATTATGTAGATTTCACAATATTAAACAAAGTGAATTAAAAGGTATTGTTATTATTCACCAAGAATTAGCCTTAATTCCTTTATTATCTATAGCGGAAAATATGTTTTTAGGTAATGAACAAGTAAAAGGTGCAAAAATAATAGATTGGAGAAAAACTCAAGTAAAAGCTAAAGAAATGCTTGATAGAGTAGGTCTAAAGAATGAAGATGTAAATCAACAAGTCAATACAATAGGTGTAGGTAAACAACAACTAGTAGAAATAGCTAAGGCATTAGCAAAAAATGTAAGTCTTTTAATTCTAGATGAACCTACAGCTTCATTGAATGATGAAGAAAGTAATAATCTATTAAATATCATTCTTCAACTTAAAGAAGAAGGTGTAACTAGTATTATTATCTCGCATAAATTACGCGAATTAACTAAAGTATCTGATAGAATTACAGTAATTAGAGATGGCGAAGTAATTAAAACATTAGATAAAAAAACTGATGAATTTAGTGAACCTGTTATTATTAAATCTATGGTAGGAAGAGAATTAACGCAAATTTATCCAAAACGAGAAAATTGTCCTATTGGTAAAGAGATATTTAAAGTTGCTAATTGGAATGTTTATCATCCCGAAGATAATACTATAAAAATTATTGATAATGTTAATTTTCATGTTAATTCTGGTGAAGTTGTAGGCCTTGTTGGATTAATGGGGGCAGGAAGAACGGAATTAGCAATGAGCATTTTTGGTAAATCTTATGGACAAAAAATTTCTGGAAATATCTATATACACGGAAAAAAGATTAAAATTGAAACTGTAAAAGATGCTATTAATAATAAAATAGCTTACACCAGTGAAGATCGTAAAACTTATGGTTTAGTTTTAACCGATAGCATAATGCATAATATGAGCATGGCATCTTTGAGAAATTTATTTTCATCAAAGAATGGTGTTTTAGATAAAAATAAAGAAGTAAAAGAAACAACTTTAAATAGCAAAAAATTTGGTATTAAGGCTCCTTCTATTAATTCTAAAGCTGATACATTAAGTGGCGGGAATCAACAAAAGGTTGTACTTGCAAAATGGATTATGGCTGCTCCTGATATTTTGATTTTAGATGAACCTACTCGAGGTATTGATGTAGGTGCTAAACATGAAATTTATCAATTAATTAATGAATTAGCTGAAAATGGAAAGGCAGTTATTGTCATTTCATCAGAAATGCCTGAGGCAATAGGTGTATCTGATAGAGTTTATGTATTAAATGAGGGACGTATTATAGGGGAATTAGAAGGAAGTGAGATGAGCCCCGAAGCAATTATGACACAGATAATACGTGATACTAAAAAAAGAGGGAGAGATTAAGCAATGGATATTATAAAAAAAAGAAGCCATATTGATATGAGGCAATATGGAATGATGATAGTTTTAATAGCTATCTTCTTATTGTTCTCATTACTTACCGGTGGTATTAATACCTCATCGATGAATATAAATAACTTAATGATGCAAAATGGCTATGTTATTATATTGTCTGTTGGTATGTTACTTTGTGTATTAACAGGAAATATTGATTTAGGTGTTGGCTCTGTTGTTGCCGTCAGTGGAGCAGCTTCTGCTATTATGGTTATAGATCTAAATCTCCCCGTAGGTGTTGGTTTTGCAGTAGCCTTATTAGTTGGTTGTGCCTTTGGTTTATTTGTAGGTTTCTTTGTTGCCTATTTAGGAATACCTCCGTTTATAGTTACTTTAGCAACTATGCTTATAGGTCGTGGATTAACATATACAATTTTAAGAGCCCAAACAAAAGGACCTCTACCTTCATCATACAATTGGATTGGAGCTGGATATTTACCGTCTTACAAAATAAATATATTTGGTTCGCAATTGGATATAATTACAATCCTAATTGCTATTGTTATCACTGCCTTATTAATTTTTAACACATTACACGAAAACAATAAGAAAAAAAGTTATGGATTTTCTACTGAAAGTGCTATAGAAGAAATATTTAAAACTTCAGTTATTGTATTATTAGTTTGGTACATAATGATAAAATTTGCTTCTTATAATGGTATTCCTAATGTAATGATTTTAACTGTAATAGTTATTGCATTTTATAGTTTTATATCTAAAAATACAGTTTATGGTCGTGATATTTATGCTCTTGGTGGTAATCGAAAAGCAGCACAACTATCTGGAATTGATACTAAAAAAGTTTTCTTTTGGGTATATGCTAATATGGGACTATTAAGCGGTCTCGCAGGTATTGTTTTATCTGCTAGGAATGCTTCTGCTACACCTAAAGCAGGTGATGGTTTTGAACTTGATGCAATTGCTGCTTGTTATATTGGTGGTGCTGCCGTTGCTGGTGGAGCTGGAACAATAATTGGAGCTGTAGTTGGAGCCTTAATTATGGGTATTTTAAATAATGGTATGTCACTTTGTGGTATGTCTACTGATATACAGAAAATTGTTAAAGGCTTTGTTCTATTAGGAGCTGTAACAATTGATTTAGTATCCAAACAAAATAAAAAATAATTCCAATATATAATTTATTCAAACAAGAGGAGTGCTTAGGCACTTCTTTTGTTTGAATACCTGTTTATTAATATTTTATAATATAACTTGCATTAATTTAAAATATTCTATAGTCTTTTAAACGTCATGGAGGCCGTAATATACGTAATAAGCGTCTGTTATGTTCAGTCATCCGAACCAATTACAATACATTATTTTTATAAGGGGTTTC
>JAENWY010000323.1 GCA_016649775.1 Spirochaetaceae bacterium | reverse complement strand
TTTGCAGCATTGAATTGATTTGTCGCATTTGTGACTTGAATCTACCAGTAATCAACGGTAATAAATTAAAGAGGAACTAAACAAAAAATTATATATATTTGCCTATTCGACTTTTCGGAGTGGGCTATTAATTTATGTTTGTGGTTACATTTTATTTAAAAATGTTTAATTTCACCAAATTGACGTTTAAATGAAACGAATTTAAATATAGTGTGAGTGTTTGATGTTGATAGTAAAATGGAAAGATTGAAATGGACATATATAATAAATTAATTATATTTATAACGTCATAATAAAATCTATAAACTTTTTATATAAAATTAAATGAAAAATCAATCTAAAAAGAATTATGCATTGCCTATTGCAATGATGTTTGCGCTATTTTTTATGATAGCGTTTGTAACAGGTCTTCAAAATCCCTTTGCTGTAATAGTTAAGAGTCAGTTTCATGCCAGTAATTTTCTTTCGCAGTTAGGAAATTTTGCCAATTTTATCGCATATGCCTGTATGGGAATTCCTGCAGGAATTATGCTTGAGAAAATTGGTTATAAAAAAACTTCTCTTACTGCTGTATTTGTTGGATTTGTTGGAGTTGGAATTACTTTTTTGTCAGGGACATTGGGAAGTTTTTCTGTATACCTTTTAGGTGCGTTAATTTCAGGATTTTCTATGTGTATGCTTAATGTAGTGGTTAATCCAATGCTTAATACACTCGGAGGAGGTGGAAACAAAGGGAACCAGTTGATACAATTCGGTGGATCATGTAATTCTATTGCTGCAACCATTGCTCCTGTGCTTATCGGTTATCTTATGGGATCTAATGAATCTATGCGTACAATAGCAAAAGCTAATCCGGCATTGTTTATTGCCATGGGAATTTTTGCAATGGTATTTATAGTTCTGGCTTCTATGGATATTCCTGAACCTAATGTGGCTATTAATAATAAAGATATCGGAAAGAAAGATCCTTACAGTCATTTTTCTTTCCGTCATTATATTTTTGGAGTTGTAGCTATATTCGTTTATGTAGGGATTGAAGTTGGAATTCCTAATATAGCCAATCTGTTTATGACTAATAAGGCAAATATGGATCCTACTATAGCAGGATCTGTAGTTGGAACATATTGGTTTCTGATGCTTATTGGACGATTGATAGGTGGATTTACAGCAGGTAAAATTTCAAGTAAGGCAATGCTGGGAACTGTTTCCTCTTTCCTGTTTATTTTAGTTGTTTGTGCTATATTTACTCCGGTTACTTCTATGTTTGATATGCCTGTATTTCAGTCTGATATTTCTTTTGGAATAGCTAAGGTTCCTCTTTGTATAATGCTTCTTATTGTTGGGGGACTTTGTACTTCGGTAATGTGGGGTAGTATATACAATCTTGCTGTCGAAGGACTTGGAAAATATACGGCTAAAGCATCCGGATTTTTTATGGTAATGGTTTGTGGTGGAGGTATATTGCCTGCATTCCAGGGATATCTTGCCGATGTGTTTTCTTATATGACAAGTTATTGGGTGATTGCAGCAGGTTTGGCCTATATTTTCTTTTTTGCAATGTTCGGTTCAAAGAATGTTAATAAGGATATTGTTACAGAATAAATAAATAAGAATATAAAAATAAAGCTCAGTCTGAGAAGACGGGGCTTTATTTTTGTTCGCCTGGCACGAACTATTTTCTATAGGGTGAAAGTCCCGAGCACGCCGTGATAGCAGGAAGTGTTAGCTTAAGGCAAGGGTGTCCATTGTGAGGTGGAATCTGAAGGAAGCCAGCGGCAAAATCTCGGTCTGACGTATAGAAATCGGATATAAGGCTTAGGGTGTAGGATGAGTTTGCAAAACAAAACTAAGTCCAAAAGCTATACAGATACATCAAGGTAAATCCGGCAGATAGATGAGAGGAAAGAAATAGTTAATAACCAAGGAGGTCTCATAGACATACTAAATAGGATGTACTTACTTCCTACGTATGGAGCAAAACTTGCTATGAGAAGTCAGCCGAGGACATAGTACCGGGATTTAATTTAATTTTTGGGAAGGTCTGAACCTTAATTAAGTGAGTAGTAAATGAATGTTACCTGATGAAAGTAAGAATGCAGAAAACAATAAATAAAAATATTGACTGCCCTCAAAGAAATA
>JAENWY010000287.1 GCA_016649775.1 Spirochaetaceae bacterium | reverse complement strand
CTATGCTTGAAATTGTAAAGAAGGTTGATAAAGGGTTGTTAAACGTTAGAACAGTAAACAGAATTTTATATTATTATGGTTACACGAGAAAAAATCTATCTAAAGATACAAGGGTTTATGTTAAACATGAGAAAAAAGCAATCAATATAATGTGGCAGTCTGATATTATGGAAGGATTTTATATTTCTGATGGGAATGGTTCCAGCAAATTAGTATACCTAATTGGTTTTATAGATGACCACTCGAGAAGAATTTTACACTGTCAATTTTATTTTGATGCAACATTAACAAGACTTGAGGATTCATTGAAAAAAGCAATAATCAAGTTTGGCGCTCCTACAAGTCTTTATGTCGATAATGGCAAGGTATTTATATCTGATAACTTCAAGCTAATTTGTGCAAAACTTGGTATAAAATTAATATATTCGACCCCCTATCATCCACAAGGAAAAGGAAAAATTGAAGTTTTTTGGAGAAATGTTCAGAGCTCCTTTGTAACTGAAATTAAACAAAATAAAGTTTTAAATATTATGGAGCTAAACGATATGTTTCAGGGCTGGCTTAAAACAGAATATCACGATAGAATTCATTCATCATTAAGCAAAACACCTGTTGAAAGCTGGATGGTTTCTTTAAATCAAGGAACTAAATTGAATTTTTTTTCGCCAGTGCAACTTGATGAAATATTTCTTCATTATGATGAAAGAACAGTTGATAAATATGGTTGTATTTCCTTTGAAGGTAATACCTATGAAATTGATGGGCAACTTGTAGGAAAGAAAATTGGTTTAAGATATAGCCCTTTCCATTTAGATTCTATTCATGTTTATTATAATAGTAAGTATTTTGGAATTGCAAATATTATTAACCTTAAAAGACAGAAGCATAAATCTGTAGGTACTATAGAAGAAGACCACTGCACAGATTCCGAAGTATCAAAACAGTATCTAATTAGTATAAAAAGCAATTATCAAGAATATCTAAAAGAACAGCTATCTATAAGTTTATCTAAAAATGTAGTGATTCAAACTGTAGATAATAAAGTTAAACCTGTTGAAAATGGAAATATATCAAAGACATTAAAAGATAAAGATTATGTTATAAAGAAAAATGAATTTGTAGAGTTAGTTTCACAACTTTTGGATATTGATAACGTAACTTTTGCTGAAAAAGGAAAGCTCTACGAGCTATGGGAAACGTTTAAAGACTTTAATCGTGAGATTTTAATATCTATACTGACAGATATTAAAGAAACCACACCAGATTTCAAGAGGAATTTCTTATACTATCTAACTCAGCTTAAAAGTATATACTTATCCAAATTAAACAAAGAAAAAACTTAACCGGAGGTTGAAAAAATATGAATACAAAAGTTCTAACGTCAGTCCTAGAAAGATTTGCACTAACTAAAATGCCTTTTTTAGATAGGACAAAACAAAGTTTTAAGTATGATGAGTTTAACACCAATTTAGATTTTATTTCCACAGTGTTTTATTCAAGACAAATAGCTGCAGTTACAGGGGCCTCTGGCACAGGAAAAAGTTCACTAATTTTTTATTCTATGAATGACCTTGATCCTTCTGAATTTAGAGTTGTTGGAGCAGAATTATCTAACCCCAATAAAAAATCCCTTTACAAAACTTTAGCGATTAAGCTTGGATTAAAACCCTCATTTAATGCTGATGATATAAAAAATCAGATTATATCCTACTTTAATGAAGAGAATTCACAAGGGAAATTTAATTGTGTTATCATCGATGAAGCACATACGCTTTCTATTCCAATGTTTGACGAGATACGAAGTTTTTATGATGAAGGGGGAAATTTTTCGCTGATTCTCGCTGGTTTACCCTCAATTATTAATCAACTTAATCTTTCCGTTAATTTGCCTTTAAAACAGAGGATATCGTTATTTTTAGATTGCTCAGGTCTAAGCATTGCTCAAACTAAAGAATATATTAATTATCAGCTTGATATGGCTATATGTAAAAACCCAATAATTGATGAAAAGTCTTTTCCATTTATACATAGTATGACTTCAGGAATTCCAAGGAAAATAAATCAATTATGCTATGCGGCTATGTTTGAAGCATATAAGCTTAAAACATCCATACTTACTGAGGAAATTTTCAAAGTAGCAGAGGAGAAATTGTCTTATGGAAAACAAAAGATATAATAATAGACAACCAATGAAAAAAAATCTTTATACTAACCTTAGCCCAAAAATGCCTTCGGCAGAAGATTATGATGACTCATTTTAATGTTTACAAAGGATGGTGATATACATAAATGGTTTTTCAATGTGTAAATCAAACTAAGAAAGGGAAAGAAACCTGGACTGGTAGCATAACTTCTATAATTAATTATGGTAGCCATTATGAAATAACAATTGATAGTCGGTCTGGCATACTTGTGTTGCTTGGGAAAACTTCTATAGGCAATTTTGCGTGTATGCCTGATTTCGGCGCTGGCTGCCACTTAGGAACTTTAGACGATAAGTTTTATAGTACTGAAAAACTTTCTAATGTTTTGGGTAAAATTGATGGAATAACCGTTGCATCAGCTTTATATTCTATCGCAGATAAGATACAATTTAAATAAGGTTTGTTTAACATAAAAGCCGTAGGCAGTTGAGGATTAAAATTAAAACTATCTACGTTTTTTT
>JAENWY010000322.1 GCA_016649775.1 Spirochaetaceae bacterium | reverse complement strand
GGTAATTACCGAAACAAAGAATTTTGTTAATCTATTAAACAGACCTAAGCAACATCGCTTAATTAATAGTAACCACTAATTGTAATCTAAAAATCACAATTGATTAATGAAATTCTTATTTTAGTTCTTTTCTTTGTTGTTCATAATATATACTATGGTGCAATATCTGTCAATACTATTTCAAAATATAGCTAATTAAATATAAAAAAACCATATAACTACTTATTATAAAGAAAAATATATTATGATATATCTGTGTTATGTTTTTATAGGCATATAAGATAAATATTAGGTACTTATTATCTCTTTCATGACAAATATTTTTATACAAAAGATTCGTATTTTGCGGTCTTATTCATTGAGAAAAGTAAAAAAGAAAGTTAAATACATATATCATCCTTTGAGCTAATCTAGTCAACAAAAATTCAAGGAAAAAGATAAACTAATTAAGTCTTTGGCTCATATCTTTAAAGATATTTCAACTTAATAAACTTTCACATAAATAGTTTAAATTTACCAAAATACTCCTTCTAAAGTAGATAGGAATATTTAGCATAATCAAAAAAATATATAATTTTAAAAAAAATACTAAGTTAGATAAATAGCAAAATTTATTAAAAGTTCTATTATCAGAATTTGTTATTTAAGATCAAAATATTGAATTAATTTGCTTGATTTAAGAAAAAAAAGTTTATTTATTAAATTGACAGAGTCCCTGCTACTTTAAAGCTTTTCTTGTGAATCTTATCATCGGAATAGCAATGCATAAAGAGAGAAAGAACAGAATAATATTTGTTGTATAGCTTCCATTTGTTGATAAATATCCAAATATAGTTGCTATAATTAAACATAAGCTTAATTTAAGAATATCTAATCTATAATGCTTTTTTATTCTAAGCCATAAGAGTTTTACTAAAAGTGTAATACTAAATGATATAAAGCAAACAAGTGATGCACCATATAATTCATACGTATTCACAAAGAATGGTAAAAAGACTATTAAAAAGACAGATCCAGCAATTGTTGAAAACATAAGAGGTTTTGAATCAATATCATTACCAAATACCCCTGCAATTACCTGCCCAATACATTCACAAACATATCCGGCGGAGCACAACGCTATAAATAATCCAACGGGTTGATACTCTTCACTAAGATAAAAAGGCATTATTAATCTCATTAAAGGAATAAAAACAATGAAGAAACAAGAGAAAAATATAAATGAAGTTGTAATTGAATTTGTAAAGAATTCTCTATTAACATTTTCGTTTTCATCTGATTTTCTAGCGAATGAAATTTCCTGCCAAGCTAAAATCATTCCACCTGTTGCTGTTGGAATAGCTCTTGCAAAATCCATTGTCATTGAATATATACCATTAGCAGAAGAACCTAATATATATGTAATTTGAATGCTAGCATAATATGACATTATCCAAGTTCCTAAAGCTGTAATAGCTAAAGGTAAAGAGAATTTCAACATATGCATTATTATTTTCTTATCAATATATTTTCTTTTAAATTTTCTAATTATACCAATTCTTATTTCTAGGTAAATAATTTGAGCAACCTCTCCTAACGACATAGCAAGAAGAATATATTCAGCCCTATAGTGTTTAAAGGATAAAAAGAAAATATTTAATCCAACTAATACTGCAAAGTATATTGAATATCCTATAGAATAGTCTAATTCTCGGTCAGATCCTCTGGTTACAAATAGATAGAAATATCCAATAGAATATGTAAGGCCCCATGCTAAACCTTCTTTTGGGAAAGGCATATAGGTTATTTTTGTTGCTATATATAAAGATAGAAAAAGTAAAAAAGAGCATAAAAATAATATTAAGGCACCTCCATAAATAGCTTTTTTCTTATCTAACTCATTTTCTGCTCCAACACCATACATGAATCGAAGGGTTGATGTACGAATATCTAAAAACCCAACTGTTGTTAATAACATCATAATAGAAAGGGTTAATTGGAAATCTCCATAATTACTGGGAGATGTATATTTAGAATAAAGAAAAGTAGATAAAGCCATTGATATACTTGCGATAATTGTACCACCTGTATAAATTATCGACTTTTTAGTTATACTTCTTTTTTTTGTATTTTTTTGCATTATTTACCTATTTTCTAGTTTTTTTATTTTATTCTAATAT
>JAENWY010000096.1 GCA_016649775.1 Spirochaetaceae bacterium | reverse complement strand
GGAGTAACTTCAAATCCACTTATATTAACTCTCTTATAGGGAGTTAATATATTGGGAATTAAATTTGGAATAGAGGTAACACAGTCAACTCTCATCCCAACTACATAGGAAAAACGTCTTTCAATTTCTTCAATACTACTTTTATTACCATAAAAGGGAAGTTGGTCTCTCATTGTAAAAACTCTAAGATCATCTATACCATTAAGGTGGTCTGCATGAGTGTGAGTATATAATACTCCATCAAGATTCTTTACATTTGCTCGTAAGGCTTGTAGTCGAAATTCAGGGGTGGTATCTATTAATAAATGTTTATTATCTTTTGTGAATAACACACTTGATCGATATCGTTTATTTTTAATATTAGTAGATCTACAAGTCTCACAATCACATCCAATAACAGGTATTCCATGAGAAGTACCTGTACCTAAAAAATTAATAGAATAAGACACTATTTACCTATCCCACTAACACTGTCCACTACTTTTGATGCTGCTGCTTGGCCCTTTTGAACACCTTGATTTAATATATCTTGAAAAGCAGAACTATTAGCTGCCTCGACTATAGCATCAACGCTAGTTCCTGTTTTATCACTAACTTGTTGAACCATTTCTTCTAATTTTGCACTATTGTCATTCATAGAACTATGATAACCAACACCAAGGTATTTACTTCCAAAAGATGGAAAAAATGCAAAAATCGTAAAAAAACTAATAATTCCCACCAAAAGGGGTGTTAATAGAACTTTTGATATGCTTCCGTTTGACATATTGTCTCCTACAATTTTATCAATTTAGTTTACTGAAAACTACAGGGTCTATAATATCACAAATTGTGAATATTACAAACCCTGATTAAATATATTAAATATTTTTAAATACTAATTATTTTATAACAATAGTAAGGAAATACCAATTCTACCATTCTCCCAGTCAGAATATACAGGCATCAAGTTAATATAATTACCTTGGTCTAAATTAAATGATGTAGGTAATGTGTAAGAAGCTGAAAGTGTTAATCCAGTACCTATTAAGATATCTGCATGAGCTTTATATGTGAAATTGGATTTCATGAATATATCAACAAAATTAAATGAAGAACCATCTGCATTATAAACACCAGTATCATTAATCATCATCTCAAATTCTGGACCTGCTAATAAACCAATTCTTAAAGAATTGTTTAAGATATCTTTATAAATACCAGCTGCTAAATTGTTTTGGAAGGAAACACCTGAACCCCTACTACTACCAATATGCTCAACAGTTCCTAACAGTGCTGTATCAGCTACTTCAAATAATAAGAAATTCAATCTTGTTTCAGCACCAAAAGAATAATTATTTATATCTATAAAATCTGATGAATCAAAATCAACTGAATTTACATCTTTTTGAAATTGTGCAGTTGCTCCAATATTGAAATCAAAAGCCCGTGCACTTAAAGTCATAGGAATCATCAATCCAATTGCCAAAGCCATACCTAAAATTTTCTTGTTCATAACTAAATTCTCCTTTGCTCTTATAATAGAGCAGTTCAATCTTTATCTTTTATTTATATATATATTAACAACATTTATAATTCATTGTTACAAAAAAACCACAAAAAAACAATAATAAATACATTTTTGTACTAAATTTGTGTAAATATAAGTTTAATTACTACTTTTAACTTAATTTATGTTTAGTGTATTGTAACCAATCTTGGTAAGGTGCATCACTTGGCATTCTCCAATCACCTCTAGGACTTAATGTAACACTTCCGACTTTTGGTCCATCAGGAAGAGTAGATCTCTTAAATTGTTGCATAAAAAATCGTTTAATAAATGCATCTAACCAACCATTAATAAAATCACTGTCATATACACCCTCAAAAGCATGCACAGCTAATCTGCTAATCTTTGAAAAAGAGAAAGAACACCTAACAAAGTAATATAAAAAGAAATCATGTAAAATATAAGGACCTACTAAATTTTCAGTTATTTGAGAAATTTCTCCTTCCCCTGTCGGAGGTATTAATTCTGGACTAACAGGTGTATTAACAATATCTAATAAGACATCTTTAATATCTTCCTCTTTGTTTGCCACATAGGTAACTAAATGTTTAACAAGAGTTTTTGGAACAGAAGAATTGACACCATACATGGACATGTGATCACCATTAAAAGTTGCCCAGCCTAGTGCTAATTCTGATAAATCTCCAGTTCCAACTACAAGTCCACCAACCTTATTTGACATATCCATTAAAATTTGAGTTCGCTCTCTTGCCTGACAATTCTCATAAACTACACTCTGAATAGACTCTTCATGTCCAATATCTTTAAAGTGTTGTCGAACAGCTTTACTTATATTAATTTCTTGAAAAGTTACATTAAGTGCTTGGGCTAACTTTTGGCTATTAGATTTAGTTCTCTTTGTAGTACCAAAACAAGGCATTGATATAGCATATATTCCAGTTAAGGGTATATTACCTTTTCTAAAAGCTCTAAGTGTTACAAGCAGAGCAAGAGTTGAATCAAGTCCACCAGATAGACCTATTACAGCTGCTTTACAGTGAGCTGCCTCTAGTCTTCTAAGTAGTCCTTGTGATTGTAGATTTAATATCTTCTCACAATTCTTATTCATTTGGGAAACGGATGAAGGAATAAAAGGATTTTGATTAATATGCAGGCCGTCTAAAGAAGTTTCTTCTACTTCCATATCAAAATAGACTGTATCATAGCCCACTACATCACTGTAGAAAGTATTCATTTTACGTCTGTCATTTGAAAGAGCTTGAACATCAATTATAGAAGTATTTAATCTATCACGATCACATCTAACACTAAAATCATCTACTTCTTCACTATCATAATAAATCTTACCATTTTGAGCGATTATATTATGTCCAGTAAATACTAAATCTGTTGAGGACTCACCCTCACTTGCACCAGCATATAAATATGCTGCAATACATTTAGCACTTTGCATCTTAACAAGATCAGCTCGATAAGCACTTTTACCAACCAAATCATCTGTTGCAGAAGGATTAGCAATAATAGTAGCACCCGCTACGCAATGATTTTGAGAAGGAGAAGAAGGAACCCAAAGATCCTCACAAATTTCAACTGCTAAAACGAAATCTCTAATTTTAGAAGCACTAAATAATAATTTTGTTCCAAATAAGGTTTCCTGTCCTAATAAAGTTATTTTCTTATTTTCATCTTTAGGAGTACTAAACCATCTTTTTTCATAGAATTCTTGATAATTTGGAATATTTAATTTAGGCACTACACCTAATATTTTACCATTACATATTACCACAGCTGTATTATATAATTGATTTGATTCTATTAAAGGAGTTCCTATAACAGATACTAAATTAGGATATTTAGTACTCTCTTCAATTATATTGTCTAAAGCCACAAGAGCCCTATCTTGTAAATCATTCATTAAAAATAAATCAGCGGCAGTATATGCTGTGATAGTTAGTTCAGGAAAAACTAATACTTTTACTTTTTCTTCATGGGCTCTTTTAAGTGCTTTTATAATCTGCGCTGTATTTGTTATAACATCTGCTGGATAAATAAGGGGAGAAGTAGTTGCTACTTTAATAAATCCGTCTCTCATCTATTACCTCCAAAAATTAGTGATTCTTTATTGTTTACATACTATCTTTTATATAATCATTTGAAAAGATTAATAATAAGATTTCTTTTTGATTTACATTTTTTAAATTTAATTGTAAATTACAAAAATGGAACATATTATTGAAACTTATGGTGAAGGCACCAAACAACTTATAGATATATTAAAACGAACTGTTAAAATAGCAATAACCTGTTTTAATAAATATAATGACTATTATTATTATATAGCAGAAGAAATTGAAAACATCTTATTTACAGAAATTAAAGAATTAGGTCTTTTTGATCCTAACACTGATAATATTCTATTATCAAATGCGTTATTGGACTCAGAAATTTCAATGGAATTTCTGAATTCTATTGTATTACATGAAACAGCACATTTTATATGTATAAATCATCTAGATGAAATAGGTCATGGTCCTAAATTTAGAAATGTAGCAACTCTGATTGGAGCTCCTCAAGAGTTTACAAAGACTAAAGTTTCACTTGACCTAGGTCGTGATACATCCTCTCAACTCTCTAAGATTAAAAAATTACTAGCTCTATCTGAATCAAGTAATCCTAATGAAAGCCATAGTGCTTTACTAAAAGCTAGAACACTGATGGCTGAAATGAATATTAAAAACATCGTTGATAAAGATTTTATATTTGCATCTACTTTAAGTGAAACTAGAAGAATGAATGCTAAAATAAAAATTATATCATATTTGGTACGCGATATAGCTGGAGTATATTTAATTAAAGAACATACAGATTATGGTACTACTAATCTTAGATGTTATGGCACTAAGAGCCAAGTTGAGATTGCAATTTATATCTATGAATATTTAAATTATACACTAGAAAAAGAATATAAAATATTTAAAGAAACATCTAATGTTGCTGGCAGAACCTTAGAGGGTTTTTATTATGGAATATACAATGAAATGAGTAGTAAATTTAACTCAAAAGATGCTAATACTGACTCATCCTCCACTGCTCTTGAAATAATAAGAAATGATAATGAAGATAAAGCTCTAAAATATTATTTCCTAGATAGTAAAATAACAACAACTTCATCCAGAATGAGACATACTAACAGAGAAGCCTTTGAAAAAGGAAAAGAGGTTGGAAAAAGAACTAGTATACATGGTGCAATTAATAAAGATGACTCTAAAAATAAACTCTTTATAAAATAAATATAGCCTCAACTCAAAGCCTCTTTTTGACTATCGAGCCATTGTATATGGCTCGATAAAAATAAAAAGAGGCTTTATTTTTTTCTACATAAACTTAACTTTTTTTATTTTTTAGCTCTAATTTTCTACTTATTAAATATGAGAAAATTAAAAGAGGCAAAATAATAAAACATAAAGTTGTAATACTCATACGACCAATTTGAACTGATTTATTAACAAATCCAAAGAACGCTCCTATTGATGTAAGTGTAGTTATCAAAGTTTGATAAGTACCTGTATATGATAAAACAATTCTAGGTATACTAACCATTAAAAATATTGGTATTACAATAAATATAATTACTTTAGTAATAGCTTTAGTTCTTGCCCATATTGCAGCTAAAAATTGAGAGAGAGCATAAGCATTTAATAGAGATATAAAGGACCACAACAAGCCTTTAATAAAGAGAGAACTCTTTGGAAGATTCTGATTGAAAAGCTTAACCATTGAACTGTCATGATAAAAACTAATTCCACCTATTGCATAAAATAGAGATACTATTGCAATTATAGTTGTGTAGGAGAGAACAGATGAAATAAACATAGTTGTTCTACTTCTTCCTAATTGATTGCCTAAATACATATTTGCTAAATAAGATACCCAGGAAAATATAAATAAAATTAAAGTAGCTATTCCCAAAGAAGGAATTGAATTTTCAATTATTGTAGCAAAGTTAAAAGTAGTTTTAAAAATAAGAGAAAACAAAATCGAAAACATTAGGCTTACTGAAAATAAAGCGCCCAATACAAGAGCATATCTTTTGCCATTTTGCTTTAATATAAAATTATAGGGTTGTTTAATTTTCATCTAAAAGCCTCCTTCATTAGTTAATTCAATAAAGAGAGTTTGTAAATCCACACTATTTATTTCAATGTTTCCATTATCTATTACCTCTCCAATTACAACTGCTGAGCTAACTAGTCCCACAGTATCTATGCTAAGTATTCTTGCTCTATTGCAAGCTAATTTTATATCTTCTAATTTACCACTAACACTAAGAGCATTTTTTAATAGAGTTTCAACCATTCCATCAACAACAATTTCACCATTTTTGATAATTATAGCTCTTTCTATTAAACCACTTACCTCTTCAATTAAATGGGTACTAATTATATAACAGACCTCTTCATTTTTCTGTGCAAATTTTGATAAAAGCAATTTATAGAAAACACTTCTATGATTTGCATCTAAACCTAAAATTGGTTCATCAAATAATACAAAAGTAGACGAAGAGCAAAGGGCCATAATTAATTTGAATATTGAAGCATAACCAGTACTTAATTTTGGAATTCTTTGACTCACCTCTAGCTTGAAACTTTTAGAGAGAGAAAGCGCTTCTTTATCATCAAAGCTTTCATCAAATAGTTTAGTAGTTTTTATTGCTTCACTAACCCTAATATTTCCAAAATAATTAGCTTCACTCATTAAGTATATTTTAGATAAACACTCATCACTCTCTAGAATTTCACCATCTAAATATATATTTCCAGAACTTTGAAATATCCTCTTTGTTATGATATTCATTAAAGTACTTTTTCCAGCTCCATTTCTTCCTAAAAGAGCATAAATATGACCTGTTTCAAAACTCATTGAAACATCTTTAAGAGCTTCAACTGTTCCGAAATTTTTAGATACATTTTTAATGTCTAATTTCATTTTCCTAATTCCTTATTAATCATTTTAATAATATCTTGATTGCTAAAAGATAGTTTTTTAGCTTCTGCTATTAAGGGAACTATAAAAGCTTGATTAAAACCCTTTAGTCTTTTTTCTCTTATAATTTCACGAGCTCCCTCACAAACAAACATCCCAATTCCTCTTTTTTTGTAAATAATAGAATTCTCAACAAGAAGATTCATACCCTTCAAAACCGTGGCTGGATTTATCTTATATCCTACAGATAGCTCTGTAGTAGATGGTATTTGAGTATCATCTTTGTATACCCCGAGAAAGATATTCTCTTCAATATTAGTAGCTATTTGTACAAAAAGAGGAACTTCACTATTTGCTACATAATTCATATAAACTCCTTTCTTACTTAATCGCTTAGTTACTTAACTATTTAACCATATCACCTACTTTAAAAGTTGTCAATATTTATTAATAATAAGTTTTTCTGCATATTTGATTACTTCATGTATATATATACAATTATTATTCAATTAAAAGAAATTATTTATATTTTTGATTGTATAATCTATAACATTACTATAGTATTTTTTTAGATAATTATAATAAATAATTATAAATAAAAACACAATATTGAGGAGACATACTATGCCAACCAATCTTAGCGGAAGAAGCTATTTAAAATTATTAGATTTCACAAGTTCAGATATTCGTTATCTTTTAGACCTTTCAAAAAACTTTAAAGACATGAAAAGATCTGGAGTACCTCACAAATATCTAGAAGGCAAAAACATTGTTCTTCTTTTTGAAAAAACATCAACTAGAACAAGATGTTCCTTTGAAGTTGCAGGAATGGATTTAGGAATGGGAGTAACATACTTAGATCCTGGAAGTTCTCAAATGGGTAAAAAAGAAAGCATTGCTGATACTGCAAGAGTTTTAGGCAGAATGTATGATGGCATTGAATACCGTGGTTATAAACAATCTCTTGTTGAAGAACTAGCGGCTAACGCTGGTGTTCCAGTATGGAATGGCTTAACAGATGAATTCCACCCAACTCAGATGCTTGCAGATATGTTAACTATTGAAGAAAAATTTGGATACCTAAAAGGTATTAATTTTACATTCATGGGAGATGCTAGAAACAATATGGGTAATTCATTAATGGTTGTTTGTGCAATGCTTGGAGTTAATTTTACCGCATGTGCTCCTAAAGAATTATTCCCAGCAGAAGATTTAGTTAAAACTTGTAAAGAAATTGCTGATAAAAATGCTTGTACTATAACTCTTAGTGAAGATGTAAAAGCTTCTTGCTCTGATGCAGATGTAATTTATACAGACATCTGGGTATCAATGGGTGAACCTGATGAAGTTTGGGAAAAGAGAATAAAGATTCTTAAACCTTATCAAGTTAATGCTAAAGCTATGAGCTATGCTAAAAAAGAAGCTATTTTTATGCATTGTCTTCCATCTTTCCATGATACAAAAACTGTGGTCGGTGCTAAAATGGCAGAGAAATTCGGCCTTGGTGAATTAGAAGTTAGTGATGAAGTATTTGAATCAAAACAATCCGTTGTTTTTGATGAAGCAGAAAACAGGATGCATACAATAAAAGCCATTATGTATGCAACACTAAAGTAGGATATTAATGAGTTTTGATTTACCCCCTTATCGGCATCCTGCTTTTAATAGCAATCTTTTTAAGATAGCTCCTAATGCTAATTATATTATTGTTGAAAAAGATGGAGTAGTTCCAGATAATTTTCACTCAACATCTATGTTTCCTGAATATTGTAAAATTGATGGTAATTGGATAT